>PLYG01000275.1 GCA_003153335.1 Betaproteobacteria bacterium
CACTGCCGATGAAGGCCCCGTTCCGGTACCACGAGGCGGTGGCGCGCGGCTTCAACGAACTGTGGGAGCGGGTTGGAGAACGGTCCTATGGCCCGATTGGCAGCGACCGCGACTTCGTGTTTCCGCAGCCCACCGGGGTGCTTGTCCTTCTGGCCTGAGTCGGCCGCCGGTGGCGGCGCTATACTGCGTCGCACCATACCGAACAAGGATTTCCATGCGGATCATCAGCACCATTGGCTTTGCACTGCTCACGGGGTTGGCCATGGCGCAGAGTCAGGACCCAGTCCCGTCGCCGCCGGTGACGACGGGGGCCGTCGGGTTGTCGTGGGCGGCTGACTCCGGCAATACGGCTACCGTGTATGTGGGGACGACTTTCTACGTGTCGGCCGCATCGTCGGCGCCGCGCACGTACCTCACAGTCATGCCCTACCGTTGCGGGATCGGCACACTGGTCGAGTACACGTATGGCAATCCGATCTCCCGGTTCAAGATGCTGAAGGCCGGCACCTGCCAGATCGTGATGCAAACCCCGAAGCGAAACTTCGACCTCAAGGTAACGGCGGTGGGCTTGCCGGCCGGTATGGTGTTGAACACTGCCCTGCCCGGCCCCGTCTTCTACTGGCCCTGAGGAGAGGATCAGGATCTCGGTTCGTGGCCGGATAACGGCAGACCGTTTCTAGCCTGAGACCGTTCCGGTTTCTGCAAACGTCACGAGTTGGGCGCTGGTGGGTTCACCCCAAAGTTTCGTCCCGAGCCATAGACCAAGTGCGGCTGCGATCAGGGGGCTCTTGACGCCCTTGCGCATATTGACCGCCCTGCCCTCACGTGTCTTGCTGAACTCGGCCAGCAGTTCTTGCTGGGCCGGTGCCTCCAGCTCATTGAAGTAGCTGACGGCATCCGTTGAGCGGGCACTCATGAATCGTTCGCGCAAGTCAGCGGCTGGGGCCTTGAGCTTCGGTGCTTTGGTCGGAGCGGTTGTTGCGGGGTTCAGGGGCTGTTTGATCGCCCAGCGAAAATAGGCCAGCGGTGATTCGAGCGGCGCGCTGCTCTTCGCGGTCATGCGGCTTTCGACAGCACGCAGCGCTTGAGTGATCTTTTCTTCGGGGTGCTGCACCGAAAGGTTGCTGGCCTCCTCGCGGCCGAGGCCGATTTTGCATAACCGGTCGATGATTTCGCTGTTGATCGGCGGCGGCGCCGGAAAATTGATCGCGGCCTGTGGCCGTCGCTCGACCATGAACTGTAGTCCGATTACCTTGCGTCCGCGCTTGTGCTCAATCAGTTCGGCCGTCAGATCGGTCAGGGTGCTCATTTCGAGGATGGCTGGCTTGAGCGTGTCGCGCTTGAAGTATTTGTACTCCGGCGGCGCGCTGCTGCCGGTCGCTTCGCCAGTGAGCTGTTCGTACCAGTGCTCCCATTCGGCAATGTACGTCAACTTCGATGGGTTCGACTCGTAGCGCCGACAAATCTCATACAGCGCCAAGGATGATCCAGATCGAAACAAAGTTTGGTAGTAGATGTCCAGCTTGGTATAGGTGGTGGGGTTCATGACCATCTGCGCGACCTCCGGCGGGAAGGCATAGCCGAACCAGATCGGGGCGCCACGTTTGCCCAGCCCAAGCGGGCTCAGCAGCTTCACCGAAGAGACCAATCGCTCGCTGGTCCATTGGCGACCGTCCTCCATGTGCACACGAATGTTCTGCAATTCCTCCAGATGGCGTTTGAGCAACTCGGTATCATTGCTGTCGTAGGCCGTGTCGCGGGCGATCTCGGAGAGTGGCAGCCAGAAGTATTTCCGATTCACCTCGCTGTCGATGGGTGCGTCCCGGCCGGGCTCGCGGCGATCCTGCGCATGGAAGACCATGACATTAAAAAGTTTGCGTGACAGCAGCGACAACCGCCCTTCGGACACGCGCAGCCCGATGGCATCGTTGGCTTTTCTGAATTCGGAGGGGTGCGCGTTTTCAGCGACAGTAAGTGCGCCCCGCTTGCCCTTGGGTCGATCTTCGTTGCCAGTCTTGGTCGTGGCCATGCGCGGCTCCTTGGTCGTGGCAAACGGTTATGGTGAAACGGGTGCTTCACCATGCGCGGATTGTGCGCCAAATAATGAGTGGCGCAAAGTTTCCCGTAAAAGCTCACCTTGGTTCCTGTATCCACTCACCGAGTTACCCGTAGAGGCTCACCATAGGCGGGAAAGTATCCCGCCAAAGCTCACCGAGATTCCTGTGGAAGCTCACCCAGTTTCCTGTAAAGGCTCACCTTATCGTCCGTAGAACCGCGCCAGTGCTTGTTCTGCGGTGGCTTAATGGTTTCAATGCTTTTGAATTTGTAGTTCAAAAAACCCTCAACCTCTTGGGAGTCTTTGGACAAAGGCAACACCCAAAGCCCACCCCGGTCCGTCAGGCAGAGATTCCTGTAAAAGCTCACCATAGCTGCTACAGCGCGCATGGATCGCGTATCGCAGGCGCAACAATCGACCGACCAACGCGGCGCTCTTAGACGAAGTTTCCTGTAGAAGCTCACCATTGCTGTGGTGCCTTACCGTTGCTGGTGCACGATCAAGCGATTCGGTGACGCGCAAGCGGCCAGCGGCCGGGACCGCCGCCCTGTTGGCGATCTGATCGAACCGTCGCGCGGGTGCGAGAGCGTGGACAGAGTTTCCTGTAGAAGCTCACCATCGCCGACGACGGCGTCCATCGGGGGCTCGATGTTCGAGCGTAAGAGCTGCTTCCCGCGCTGTACCGAGTTTCCTGCTAAAGCTCACCATAGCGTCGAATAGGCGGCCCTTGGTAGGCCGCTTGGGCGACCGGATGAAGCAAGAGATCATCGAAGGCCAGTCCGGGCCGCCCGGCGCGTTGTGAGATGACGAGATGCCGACTGCAAGACCAACCGAGCCAGCGAGATTCCTGTAGAAGCTCACCATAGCGGCGGCGCTTTGGGGTCGTCAGTGGCGCGCCGCCGTGCGCCAAGGGCGCGGCATCAGATGCTGGGGATCGAGCAGCCGTGATCGGTCTGCCAGCTCGGGCGCCGACTAGACGTTGTGTTTCCCATAGAGTCGCACCATAACGTCTGTGCCCCCGGCTCCGGGACGACTTTCGAGCAACGTTACCAACCTTCCCAGCGTTGCTCGCTATGGTGAGCTTCTACGGGAATCTTCCCGCACACCCCGTGCGCGCTCACTTACCCCCAGAGGACGGCCTGAAAGGGTACTGTCGGCGCGCTATGGTGAAAGAATCCTGTAGAAGCTCACCATACGCCACTCCAAGGTGAGAGGTTCCTGTAAAAGCTCACCATACGTACCTGTTCTTATGGTGAAAAGTTCCTGTAGAAGCTCACCATTCAAGCCCGGAGCGAGGGAAAGTTTCCCGTAGAACCTCACCATAGCCAGTTAGACCCGGTTTCCCGATGGCGCTGTGGTGAAAGTTTCCTGTAGAGACTCACCATAGACGGTCCAGTTGGGGTTGGATCGACCGCCCCACAGAGAGAGTTTCCTGTAGAGGCTCACCATAGCCCCGACGCGGTGATGGACAATCGTTGAAGTTTCCTGTGGAAGCTCACCATAGTCGTCGTCTCTACGCGGTGACGTATGGTGAAAGTTACCTGTAAAGGCTCACCATAATCTGGGCGACAGAGCGAACTACGCTGGGTGGGTATGGTGCAAGTTTCCCGTAAAGGCTCACCATAGGGGCCCTGCCTGCCCTTACTGCAGGTGGAAGCGCTCCTTCAACTCGGCGACCAACTCCGCGCGCTTGGCGGGGTCGGTCATCTTCACATCCAGCGACACGCGGCCGGAGTTTGCCCATTCTTTCAGTATGCCGATCTGGTCGCTCCCCGTGCGAATCCGGTACTGGCGGCTGACTTCCTTCTGCTTGCGGCCGGGCCCCTGCTCCCGCTGTGCCCGTTGCTCGCGTTGCTTGCGCAGCTCCTCCACGTCGCGCTTGCTCAGTTCCTCGGTGACGACGCGA
Source organism: Betaproteobacteria bacterium (assembly GCA_003153335.1). GTDB lineage: Bacteria > Pseudomonadota > Gammaproteobacteria > Burkholderiales > Casimicrobiaceae > PALSA-1005. The sequence continues at coordinate 3,963 of PLYG01000275.1, forward strand.
TCCACGAGCTTCGCCGTTTCGACATCGCCGGCGATCTTGAAGTAGAGCGTTAGCTCGTATCCAACCGCGATCCCGAACTTTGCGACGTTTTCCCGCATGCGTTGAAGGACCACATCGGGCAGCCGGAGCAACGACAGCGTCTTGTTCACGTTTGCCACGGACACGCCGGTCAGGGCGGCGAGGTCTTCCTCGCGCGTCACGACCTTGGACTCCAGCAGGGCCTGCCACGCCAGCGCATTGTCGAGCGCGGAGTTGGGGCGGCGATGTTCGTTGAGGGAAAACGAAAGCTGGTACATTTCGGCGTCCGAAATCGGAGGGCCGACAATGATGTCGAGGTGACCGATCCCGGCCATCTTGGCACCGAGTTTTCTGTAGTGGCCGTCGATGACAATCCAGCGTCCCGGCTCGCGGCCAGTTACGGCGTTGGCGGGGACACGCTGCCCTTGGGTCGCCAATTCTGCCGCCAACTCCTTCACGACGGCCGGGTCATAGATGCGGCGGGCGTTGTAGGGGTTGTCGTCCAGTTGATCGAGGGGCACCCGGAGCACCACGGGCGCGCCCTGCCCTGCCTTACTTTCACCGGTGAAAGTTTCCGCTTGGGCGGCCGGCGACACGCCCGGAATCGGGTCGCCCAGTCCTTGCGGCCGGCGCTCCATCAAAGTGTCGGCGCGATCAAACCGGGATTTCGCTTTCTGGGTCTCGGCAGATTGTCCGGCGGCAAGGCCACTCATCAACCGCTGCGTCTTGTTCATAGCCATCAGTTTCTCCTCGATTACTTCAAGAGCGCCAGAACTTCGGTCGCGAGAGATTCAATTTCCTCCGTCGCGTCGCCGGAGCGCGGCATCCACTGCACAGGGCTACCGAGGGCCTGTGCCTCCCGGTAAATGGTGCGCAGCGCGAGGGACGACTTGCTCAACGGTGCGGCCGTATCCAGCGCGAGTTGGGCTAGCGCGGCCTGCGCCATCGAGGTCTTCCGCTGCACCATGTTCGGCACGATCCGCAGCTTCAGCGTCTCGTTCTGATCCATCGCAGTTTGCGCCAGCATTTTGGCACCCACGACCGCCCATAAGTCGGCCGGCGCCAACACCGTCGGGATCAGCACGAGGACGGAGATAAGCATGGCCGACGACGGCACCGGCGATTCGATATTCGGGGGGCAGTCGATGATGATGTAGTCGAAGTTGTCAATGTGGTTGCGCACCTCGCGGTGCATTCTGCCGCCCATCTGGGCCAAGCTGACCACCGCTGCGGGGAACGGCGCATCGTCCGGGGCGAGCGACGCCCACCGCACGGCCGTCCCCTGAATATCCATGTCGATGACCTCGACGCGCGACTTGCCGCGCAGGCCCAAAGTGCCGGCAAGTAACATCGCCAAACTGGTCTTGCCAGCTCCGCCCTTCTGATTGAAGACGGTGACTATTTTCGCGCTCATGTCTTGAACCTCGAAATTACGTGAAGATTGATTACCAATCGAATGATTAAATATAACACGCGACATTTCAACTTATTACTATTCGAGGTTCGATAGTTGGCAGTAGTCTGTAGTAAATGCGCAACGAGTTGGTGGTCGTCGGGGCGGATTAGAGTGTCGTCCGTCGGTAACTGGGGCCTGCGGCCAATCAACTTTCACCGGTGAAAGTAGCCGCCCTCCCCTGCCCTGCTTGAGGCTTTTGAGCCAACTTTCACCGGTGAAAGTAGCCTCAGCCGGCGGCTGATTGTTCGAGCAAGGCGTGGATCGAGGGTGTCACCCGTTGGTTGCCGGGGTCGGCGGCCAATCAACTTTCACCGGTGAAGTAGCCGCCCTCCCCTGCCCTGCTTGGGGCTTTTGAGGCAGCTTTCACCGGTGAAACGTGCCGCCACTCGCTAGTGATCGGCCGACCGGCCATAAACTATGCCAGCTTGGTTCGCGGCCCGGTGCCGGGCTAACATGAGCAACGTCTTGTCCAGCGGGAGGTCGGCGTGTCTAAGGAATGTCCTAGTTGCCATCGCGACTTCATACATCTGTGGTGCTGTAAAAGCTGTGGACGCAATTTCTGCGACTGCTGTGGTGTAGGCATCATTTTCGATCTCATGTGCCCGGACTGTGTAGGTAAAGGAGTTTGGGAGGGGCGAGGTGAGTTGATCTCGGGCCCAAGTCCTGATGACGACGCCGAACCGAGTAATGAGTCCGCTGGCTCCGATGACGACTCCTCCGGATGGAGTGGGGGAAGTTCGGACATCGGTTCGAGCGCCCCGAGCCCGTCGTCTGGCGGCGGCGTTGGTGTCGCCGTGGTCGTGGTCGTTCTGGTGCTTGGGGTGCTGTGGTTTGCCAACCGCTCGCCGCCGTCGAACTTGGTCGTGCAGCAGGCTCCAGCTCCGGCGCCGCTCCCGTCGCTCGATGTGACTCCGGACGAGATCGCGCATCCTCGCGTCGTTCAGGTGAGCGGAGTATTCCCGGAACAGAGCAATTCGGGGTCAGAGGATGCATACACCGATCCCTTCGCCTACTGCCGGATGAAGCGGGACGTGGGCGGCGGGGAGGGCGGTGTGGCAGACGACAAATATGTCGGAACACAACCACCGCCAACGGTCGCAGAGGCAGTCCAGCAGAAGTGGGGCGGGGGTACCGGTGATGGCGCAACATGGCGATGCATGGAGGGCAGGGTGTACGCCTGCAATATGGGCGCCAGCGGAAGGGCGTGTCGAACGGCGGCAACATCAGACGATCAGTGGCGAGCGATCAAAGAGGATTGCCGGGCAACGCCCAAGCTGGAGTTTATCGCCAATGCGACAAACTACAGCGCCGCAGACTGGCGGTGCATCGAAGGTCGGCCGGTTGTGGTGCAGTCATTCCCGGTTGATCAGCGGGGCTACCTAGTCGGGAATTGGGTGGAAGTGAGGCCACCGAGCCCACGGCCAGTTCCGTCAATGGAGGCGGCAAGTACGCCGAAGGAGGAGGAGGAGGAGGGCAGCGCCGATCCACAGCCGCAGCCAGGATACGTGGCGCCGCCGGTGCCCAGTAACACGTACCCGCCGCCGCCACCCGGATACATATCGCAGCCTGCAGCGAGTGACGTATACCCCGCGCCACCACCCGGATACATATCGCAGCCTGCAGCGAGTGACGCATACCCCGCGCCACCTCCCGGATACATAACGCAGCCAGCGCCGTCGTCAGGATATGGGCCGCCGAGACTGGGGTTCGAACGTGGATACCGGCCGCCGCCGCCCGGATACGTGCCGCCGAGATACTAGGCCCGCGCGGATGGGGCAGCTCGTCGCACTCCGTGCTTTCACAGGTGAAAGTACGGTCTGGCGCGGGGTTCAGGCGAGTAGGTAGGCCGTCACGCACCTACTTTCACCGGTGAAAGTCATGGGTAGCAGATTTGCGTTTCCATCGGATTAAGCGCCGTGGCAGTCTACTTTCACCGGTGAAAGTTTCGGGCTGGTGGGAGCTTGGATCGCCGGCTTGGCCGTTCGCGACGGCAACTTTCACCGGTGAAAGTTCGAGTTTGCGGGAGTCGTTTTCCACCGGGCTGGGGGGCCGGGGCAACCAACTTTCACCGGTGAAAGTTGCAGGCCGGTGGCGGGTTGGATCACTGACTTGGGCCGTTGCGACGGCTAACTTTCACCGGTGAAAGTCTGGCGGAAACTCCGGCGGCCGGTGCCTTGGTGAGGTCAACCCGAGTGGTTTTCGAGTGGCCCTTTGGCCGTATCGGCGGCGCCCGTAACCAACCCACGAAGATGATGCCAGCAGCAATGAAGAGGGGCCAACGGAGCAGTCGCCCGAACTCGAAGAGTCCGAGGATTTGGAAGGGGAGGGAGGCGCAGAGAAGGACGATGCAGCCGAGGATCAGTTGCCCGAGGCTGCGGGCGAGCAGGGAGCGGCTCAGGGAGAGCGGGACGGCGACGGCGATCAACACCAGTGCAAAGGTTGCCGCACCGCCGTGCATGGTCTCAGGCCGCGCAGCGCTGCTGCTGTCTACGCTCGATCTCGGTCTGGCAGAGCGTGCATCGGACGCGGCCGAAGGCTAGGCGCTCGGGAACCATCTTGTCGCCGCAATCCACGCAATTCTCCCCGTCGAAGTCGGGGTGCTTCTGGGGCCGGAGGGCCTTGCTGTTCGCGGTCAGGCTGTTGTTGATGAAGGCGGTGATATTGGAATCGGCCACATCGGCATCATCGGGCAAAATCAATCTCCTTGGAAACTATCGTTACAGCGGGGCAGGGCTGGCCCAACGGCCGTTCGGTTGCGTGATATGCCAAGAGACTATACCCCAAAGTCGCGGCACGAACATCAGCCTGCGCCGGCCAGCCGCGCCCTGACGGCGGCGGCGGCGACCCCCAGCGCGACGAGCGCGTCGGGCGCGGGCTTGGCCTCCGGGCGACTCAGCGCCTCCGCCAGCTCCACGAGCGACCCTGCGATAGGGGCGAGCGCCTGCAGGGCGGCTTCCGCCGCCATGGCCCGGTGCAGTACGGCTTCGTGGGAGGAGGAGAGGGTGGTGACCGTCGTGATCAGCTCGCCGAGTTTGGTTGCATTGGCGTCGGCTTGGCCTTCGGCGGTTGCAAGGCGGCGCTCCACGTCGGCGCGGGTGGCGCGCTCCTGCGTCAGCTCGGCCTCCAGCGTCGTGAGCCTATCCGTGGTCTCCTCACGCAGCCGGCGCAGGCGCTCGATCTCCGCCACGTCGCGGGCCCGGATAGCGGTGGCGTGCGCCAGTTCCCCTTCCAGCTTCTCCCGGATGCTCGTGGTTTCTGTCCGCGCCCGGTCGGTTTCCAGCAGCAGGTGCTTTTCCATCCCGGCGAAGCGTTCGACGGCGTGTGCCATCTGCTGGCGCAGGTCGGTGTTGGTGATTTCGTACTGGCGCGCCGTCTCGGCCGCAGCCGCTTGCTGGGCCTCGTTTTGCGCCAGCAGGCTCAACCGCTCGCGATTACCAGCTTCGAGGTTCTGGCGCAGGGCGGCCATGCCGGTTTCCAGCCCGGCCAGACGCTCCAGCGCCTGCGCCCGTTCCCGCTGCGCCTGTGCGGTTTCGGTCTTGGCGGCCTCGACCTCGGCCCCTGCCTCGGTGACCTTTTCTTCCATGGCCGCCCGCTCGCCGTCAAAACTTGCCGCTGCTTCCAGGCGCATCACCCGGCGGAACGCTTCCATTCCCTCCAGTTCGCGCGCCGTCCATGTTGGCAGCAGCGATTTGCCGGCCAGCAGCGGCATGTTCTGGCCTGCCCACAGCTTGAGGTATTTGGCCACAGTCTCGTTGGAGCCACTGCCAATCTGCTGGCGGACCGAGGTGACGTTGATCAGGGCGCCGCGCTGCGCGACGGCGACGGCCGCCGCCGCCACCGTCTCGGCGTTGACCATGCGTTTCGACTCAGGCGCGGTGCTGGCGGAGGTCATTTTTGTAAGCTCCATAGGTCATGATGCCGAGGATCGGGAAGCCCCAGCCGAGCACCCAGCGGTAGTCCTTCATGGCGGCGATCAAGGCGAGGGCGGCGATGGCGCCAAATAGTGCCGGCCACGCGAAATGCCCGATTTCGTAGACGTGGTACTTGCGACCTCCGAAAAACCAGCTATCGGCGTCCCGGATCGAGAACCGCACCACGCTGTAGAACCACGCCAGAGCGAGCGCCGTCGCCCCGAGGGAGTAAATCCCGCCCATGAAAGGGATGCCGGCCAGCTTCAGGCCCTGCCAGTAGAGCGTGGCCAACACAGCGCCAAGGAATCCCGCCTCGATGCACTGATGGGCCTTCATTGCAGCACCCGCGAGTGCGGCGAGTAGAGCATGGCGCCGGTGTGCAGGCCGTCGGCATGGCCGGCGGCAAGGGCGACCGAGACCGCCTTCGACGTGGCCGTCAGATCGGTCGATACCGGGAGTAGCTCCACCAGCCGAGCCGCGCGGCCGACGCCGGCGGTGACGGCAAGGGCGTTGTTGGGGCCGTCGGTGAGGCTGTGGCCGAAAACCCGAGCGACGATCGCCTTGTCGAGGGCCAGATCGCTGGGATCGGGGCAAAAGTGGTGTTCCGTGACTGGGTTGGGCATGGTCTGGGTGTCTGGAGGGTGAGGGGAGGGCTAAAACCGCTTTAGCGGGCCGTGGCGCGATTTTTCGGGGTAGGGCGGTGCCTTGGGGCCTCGGGAGGGCCCAAAAATCGATCCTGCGCAGTTTTGGAAGGTCATTCCGGCGCCCGAAATTGGACCTTGACCGGTCCCCGGCAGGGTTTGGGGTTCCTGGACCGGGGGTAGTCGACGCCGCACCGGCTGCAAACCGTCCAATCCCGATTCAAACCAACTGATCTGGCAGGGACGAAGGGGTGCCCGTTCAGCACAAACGTCCGTATGGACGGATCGTCCTTGCCGTCCGCCGGCCGCGCGCCAGCCACCGCCGAAATCGGCGTTTCTCCTATGACAGCAGAGTGATGAGTGCGCGGTGGGTGCTTCTGGCTAGGCATGGGTTTTGGCCGAAAAATGATCGATAAATCGTACTTTACGGGTGCCTACTTTACACCGTGTTTTGGACGTATGCTAGGACATACAACTGATAACTCCACTTATTGGGCCTAAGTCGGATGAGGATGGTACAAAAGCTGAAAATCGGGTCAAAAAGCCCGCCAGACCGAAAGTGTTTCACGGGCGGTGGATGGGTAAACCAAAGATAAGCCTCTGGTTTATAACGGGATAGAAGCCTTAAAAATCGACCGAAAAAAGGCCGTGAAACATATTTTCGACCCCCATAGGGGTTGCTAACGCAAAGAAGGTTGTATAAAGTTGCGCCTATTGCAACTCAATGGCTGGGGCCGGGGTCCAGATGGCGACAACGCTTGGAATCAAGGTGGACGCACCGCTGCAGGAGCGCCTCAGGCGGATGGCGGAGCTGCAGGACCATTCGGTCCACTGGGTGATCAAACGGGCCATCGAGCAATATCTGGAGCGGGAGGAGGCGATTGCTCGGGATCGCGAGGAGGATCACGCGCGCTGGGAGCAGTACGCCCTGACCGGCGATGCCCTGCCCAACGCGGCCGTCCTCGACTGGCTCGATGGGCAGGCGGCCGGGAGTGACCCGCCATGACCACGGTCCTGTGGCTCCCGGCGGCGCGCGCCGACGTGGCGGCGCTGTACACGGCGCTGGCTGCTCGGAGTCCCGAGGCCGCCGGCAGGGCGGCCACCGCCATTGGTTCCGTGGCCCGGCAGCTCGAAGCGGGCGGCGAACCGGGGTTCGCCATGGAGGACGGGGAGCGCCGGCAGGCGTATCTCCGCTTCGTCGCCGGCACCTATGTGGTCCGCTACCGCCGCGACAGCGAAGGGCGAGTCGTGATCCTGCGCGTGTGGCATTCGAGCGAGCGGCGCGAGACGCGGCGTCCGCCGAGTCCGGTTAAACGGGGAAGCGCGGCGTCGGCGGATGCGGCAAACATCGCCAGACTTTCGCGCGCCTTGTCCCCGGCGCATGAGCGGCTCAATGCCGAAATGGATACCGCGACGGGGGACGGCCTCGCGGACCGATGAGCGCGGTGGAGAAATGCGGACGGTAACCGGTCAGCGGGGGATTGACGTGTAGGTATTATATATATACATTATAACCTTTCGTGCTCAAAGGTCGTAACGATGCCTACGGTAAAGCGAAGCGAAGAGCGAATGGTTTTCTACTTCAAGACCCAGGATACTCCGACCTCGGTCAAGCGGAAGACTCTCAAGAATGCGGCAAACTTGCTGGGAATGGACGAAACCAGTTTTCTCCATTTGGCCGCAGCACGACTGGTTGCAAATGTCCGTAGCGGTACCGGGCGGCCGGGCGACACCGGCGATGATGGACGAATTTCGGAAGTTCAAATTGCGGCCATCCGGGCCATGGAACCGCAGGATTTCACGCCAACCCGATCTTTCCTTGACTTGCTCAGCAAGTGAGCGAGGACCCGGTTTCGTGGCCTGACAAGGTCGATCCCCTTGACATTGTGTACTGCAACTTCCCGGAGGACGGCGCCCTTGTTCCCGCACCGAAGCCAAGGCCGGCGCTGGTTTTGAATGTCGCCGATGACCAAGACCCTCAGCGCATACAGGTAGCGTACGGGACCTCCAAGAAAACGACGCAGATGTATTCCGGCGAGTTTCAACTAACGCCGCGCGACGGCGAAGTGTTCAAGCAGTCGGGACTGCAGGAGGCGGGCAAATTTCATTTGAAACGCACGGCTTGGTTGCCGTACAACGAACGCTGGTTCAAGCCAAAGCCTGCGATACCCGCCACGCTGACGCCGCGAATGGGAAAACTGGACCTGAGCCTGAGCCCGAGCGTTAAACAACGATTTGTTGCCGCTGCAACGGCGGCTGGCTTATTCGCGGGTGATGCGAGTCCTGTTGACGACAGCAACATCCAAAGCTGAGCAGGCAAACCGGCGGCCCGCATGATTCACCTGACGGTCGGGATCATGCTGCATGACGCGACCACGAGCACAGTTGGTGAACTGGCCTGCACCGATTCGGACGCGGCGGGCGACTTCGAGAGCGAGTTCACCGATGGGGAGGAGTGGCTTGTCCATCCTCAGTGCTTCGCTCTGGACCCGGTATCGCTCCCGCTCAGTCGTTGTCGTTTCCGGGCCAAGGGACTGGAGCCGCCCTTGGGGGTGATCGCCGATGCGTTACCCGATGACTGGGGTCTGAACATCATTGTCCGTACCCGGCAACTCCCGCGCCGACAGCGGAGTGAACCGTTTCTGCTGCGCGAGATGGCGGAGCACGGCCTCGGTCTGGGCGCGCTGTCTTTCGGCCGGTCAACGTCCGCCATGCCGGTCCGCGCCCGTGCCGACCCACCTGACCTTGCTGCGCTGTTTGCGGCGGCCGAACGGTTCGACGCCGCGATCGAGAGTCCGCCCGATGAACTGCCAACCGTTGGGGAATCACGAACGCCGAGGCGATCATCGATACGGTCGTGCTTGCCGTGGGCGTCTTCCCGGCCAGCGCCAGCAACTGCGCTCGCGTCGGTGCCGTGTAGGCATGCNNTGACGGCATGCTCGAAGGCCAGTGAATGCTCCCGGCGTTGGCCTACGTCAGGGAGCAGGTCGAACGCCTCGCTCAGACGGTAGCCTTCGGCGTCGTGGCCAAGACGCGCGCATTCCCGACCGTGGCCAAGACGCGCGCCGTGCCGCAGGGGAACATTGACGAGCTGGGTGCCGATCTGGCGCGACGCGGGGCGGGGCTGGTGTAGCCGTCAGCATCGCCGGGACGGGGTGCGGATGCCTTTTCTACAGGCGATCCTTGGCCTCCCAGAGTAACTTTCACCGGTGAAAGTTGGGGGAGGGTAGGTTGCGGCCTCCCATTCGAATGCTCACATGGACCAGCAAAAAGCCCACACCCGGCGGCCTCTTCGCGGCAACAGCAGCTTGCTGCAACCGGGCTCGCACCTGCCAGCAGAGGCTAGTTTGCTCGTTGATCCGAAACGGGCATTTCGGATAATGTCGCCTTGCTGTCGGGTCGCTGTCGTGGTCGAGCGGCCCGCTGTCAGAGAAGATGGCCGCCTCCACCTACCGCCAGAGAGAAGGACCATGACCAACACCAATGAGACTCTGCCGCGCCAGCTCACCCCGAAAGAGGTGGCGCTACTGGTGCGGACCCTGCGCGAGGCTCACCAGTGGACGCAGGCGACCTTGGCAGAGATCGCCAAGGTAACCGAACGCACCGTCCAGCGGGTCGAGGCCGGTGATCCATCCGACCTCCACACTCGCCGTGCGCTCGCGACCGCCTTGGGCTGCGAGGACCCGGACGCGTTCAACCGGAAGATGGCGATCCCGACCGAAGACGAGGCGCGTCGGCTGAAGGAGGAGTTCGAGCGCGACCACCTTATCTTGGACGCAGCCGAGATGAAGACCGGCCGTCAGCTCGCCACGCTGTTCGAGTCCGGGACGATGGATATGTCCACGCCGACGGATGACATGCCTGAGAAGGCTGCTCGCGACTTCGCAGTCCTGCTCGATTACCTGCGCGACTACCGCGACATCGCCGACGAGTACGGCGAGGTCCAGAAGCTGGACGTGTATGCGGAAGTGCAGCAATACATTGACGCCATCTCCGCAGCAGAGTTTCTGATCATGGCCGCGACACGCCGGGCCAAGCTCGTTGGCGAGCAGTGGGAGAACAAGACGCCGTGGGAGGTGAACCTCGTCTACCTCACCACGGCGGCGAAGGGTCGCGAGCAGTTGAAGATGGCGGTTCCCCGTCGGGTTCAGCTCTAATCGTAGGCGTCAGGTCACACCAATGAACCGTCAGCGTGGCTTTACCAAGGTGGCGCGGAAAGCCCGGTCGTTAAGGGCCGGGATGGATAGTGCCGATCTTCGTTGTATACGCAAATTCGGCTGCAATAGACGACTAATACATACCCATGGGCGGGTATAATATAGCGATGCTACGCCGCCAAGCCTACTGCTTCCGTCTACGCCCTGCCGGGGCCGACGAGCGCGCCTTGCGCCGCTTCGCGGGCGCCTGCCGGTTTGTCTGGAACCGGGCGCTGGCGTTGCAACAGGCGCGGCATGCGCGCGGCGAGAAGAAGCTGGGCTACGCCGGTCTCACCAAGCTGTTGACCGGTTGGCGCGCCGATCCGGCGACCGCGTGGTTGGCCGACATTCACTCGCAAGTGCTGCAACAGTCACTCAAAGACATGGAGCGGGCATACAGCAACTTCTTCGCCAAGCGTGCTGACTTGCCACGGTTCAAGAAGAAGGGCCAGCACGACGCCTTTCGCTTCCCGCAGGGGATCAAGCTCGATCAGCGCAACAGCCGTATCTATCTGCCCAAGATCGGCTGGGTGCGGTACCGCAACAGCCGGGTCATGGAAGGGACGATCAAGAACGTGACCGTCACGGCGGCCAACGGCCACTGGATGATCAGCGTGCAGACGGAGCGCGCAGGGGCGGTGCCGGTGCATCCGGCCACGAGCAGCATCGGGATTGACGTGGGCATTACCCGGTTCGCCACGCTCTCCGATGGCACCGTTTTCGCCCCACTGGACGCGTTGCGACGGCAGGCCCGGCATCTCATGCATCTACAGCGGGCACTCGCGCGCAAGACCAAGTTCAGCAACAACTGGAAGAAGGCCAAGGCGCGTGTTGGGCGCCTGCACACCCGTATCGCCGATTCCCGGCGCGACTTTCTGCACAAAACGACGACCACCATCAGCCAAAACCACGCGCTGGTGATCGTCGAAGACCTGCAGGTGCGCAATATGTCGCGCTCGGCGCGGGGCACCACCGCAAGACCGGGCCGCAAGGTCCGGCAGAAGGCCGGGCTGAACCGTGCGATCTTGGATCAAGGCTGGGGTGAATTTCGGCGCCAGCTCACGTACAAGACGGCGTGGTTGGGCGGGGAGTTGCTGGCGGTGCCGCCGGCGTATACCAGCCAGACCTGTCTGGCCTGCGGCCACGTGCATGCCGACAATCGCCAGACGCAAGCGCAGTTCCTGTGCGTTGCCTGCGGCTACACCGAACACGCCGATCTGGTCGGGGCATTGAACATTCTCAGGGCGGGACACGCCCGTTGTGCCTGTGGAGAAGCGGCGCCGTCAGGCCCTTCGCTGAAGCAGGAACCCACCGAAGCGACTGTCCGTGAGCTTGCTCATGGATAGCGCCGTAGGAATCCCGGTCGTTCACGGCCGGGAGGATATCAATGCTCACTTCTTCTTTGCCTTCTTCTTCTTTACGTCGTGGTTGTTCACCAGACTGATGCCAAAGCCGTACGCGCGGCAAACTGCTTTGAGTGTTGAGAGGCGGGGATCGATCTGGTAATCGTTCTCCATCTCCCACAGCGTGCTCTTGGCCAGAGTTGTCTCTTCCGCCATTTGATCGAGGGTCAGCCCCTTCTTCTCGCGGCTGGCGCGCATCAACTTGGAAAGAGATTGCTTCCGTGTCATGGTAGTGACCTTCGATGCGCCCGAACGTGGCTTTTTCCGGGCAATCTGAACCACGGAAGAGGAAGAGGTCGGCATTGGACCCGCCTTATAGAAAGGAAACCGCAGGAGAATGGTATGCGCTCGAATGGGTGGGGTCAATAGGTAAAATACCCTTGACGCGCCACCACTCAAGAAAAATGTCTATATCACTCGACCGATTTTGACGTATCACTCGCCCGATCAAAGACGGGCTGCCAAACATCGGAAAGCGGGTGAAATTGCCGCTGACGGTAGGATGCTGTGGCTTCGTACAACCGATAGTCACTGACCACCTCCATCGCGTCGAGCGGTAATACGACCGTCGGCTCAGCTACGCCGACTCTCCATGTCTGCCGTATTCCGCTAACGAACGGCAGGACAAATAGTACCAAACCATCTCTCGGAATTGGCGGCATTTGCTTAGTATAAAAGCGAATTTCCCAATGGAGAACAGTTCCGATTGCATTTCTCAGATAGTGAAACCGCACAATTCGGTGCGTGTGCACTGCAAGAGAGCGGGCTGCTGCCAACGGCTCACGGTCCGGTACTGACGCCTGCGATTGCACGAAACAATTTTACAATGCGGCCGAATGAAAACGAGGTGCGGCACGGTAAGATATATCACCTAAACGAACGCTAGCCACCACCCATCTTGGACGCATTGGCAACCTATCCAAAGCAAGGAATCGCTCATGGAAAATCATACTTTCCCCCCCAGGGACTACGTCGGGCATCGGGGCATGTCGGCGACCCTGCTCAGCCGATTCCTGCTCGGGTTGTCCAATCAGGCAAAGCAGGCGGGCCGCGTCGCGACCAAGAGCGAGATCGCTGACCTCGTGATCGTCGCGGTCGAGGATGGGCGACCGAATGAGCTGCCCCATGGTGTGCTGCGGATCAACCTTCCGGGCGCCTTGTTCCTCGGGATACTCCGCTGCGGAACGGTCACCGTGTCGCGCACCCAAGGCCCATTGCAGCGCGTCTCGGGCGCCAATGCGATGCGTGGCCACTAGCTCGCACCCGGACATCCTCGCGTGATGTCGGGCGTGATCGTGGGCGAGCCCCGGTTCCGTGTTGACCTGACGGAACTCCGCAATCTGACCCGTGGTCAGCGACACCATCTCCGTCAGATAATAGCGTTGGCAGGGGCGCCTCATACCGGCTCCCGGAACGCGCGGTTAAACAGCGGCCAATAGCGCTTGTGGACCCCACCTTTTGCCGCATGCAGTTGCACCGACAAACCCACAAAAGCCGCCTTGCTGCCGGGCGCGTCCAGATGCTTCTTGGCTTCGCGATAGGCGTCGAGCAGGGTAAAGAAGTGCTGTTCGGCAAATTGCTTGAGGCTCATACCGCCCGCCGGCGACGCAGCGAGCGCGCTCATGCCGCAGACGCCGCCGCGCTGCGATAGAGTTTCAGTGCGTCCTCGAACGGCAGCAGGTTGAGGATGGCCGTGGCGTCCTTGAACTGCTGCGGCTTGGTCAGCACCGCCGCCAGTCGCGCCTTGTCGAGGACCTTGGTTTCATAGATGCCGCCGGCGCGGTGCAGGTAGAGAACTTTCTTGCCGAGTGCGCGCTGCAGGTCGCGGCGGGCCAGCATGTCGTTGAGCAGGTTGTCGATGATGCTGTCGGCGCTGGCCGGCATCTCGGTCTTTTCGCCATCACCCAGATCGAGCGTCTCGTTGGGCAGGGTCTTGGCGATGGCTTCGAGCGTGTCGTTGATGGTCCACGGGTGGTACATGTTGCAGCCCCCATGGCCGTCGTTGCGTACGGTTCCGGCGCGCTTGCCATCGAGGTTGACAGTGGCTTCGAAGCAGGAGGTCTCCTGCGAAGCAAAGGCGGCGTATTTCAGATTCTTGAGTTCAATTTGTGGGATAGAAGAAGGCATGGGTGTTTCCATATAAAGACAAAGGACATCCGGCATTGCGACCGTAATGCATTATACCCGAAAGTGGGAATACACGCAAGCCGAGAACCGGACAGCCGGCAGCGGCCAAGCAAGGCGCCACGCAGGTATTCGTACAAATGCACGAACCGATGGTTTGAGAAGCGGCGCTGTGGCAATATGGCATGTCACCAGACCGAACAGACCACCAAAACCGGAGCTTCGTCATGCCTACCTGCCCGTTTGCCCCCGTCTTGCGCCTTCCCGAGAACACCGTTGGTCGCGACTTCGTCGTCGGGGATATTCACGGCGCCTTCGACTTGGTGGAGCAGGCGCTGGAGCAGGTGCGCTTCGATCCGGCGAGGGATCGGCTGTTTTCGGTCGGCGACCTGATCGACCGGGGCCCGAATTCGCACGAAGTCGTCGCCTTTCTCGCGCGGCCCGGCATCCACGCCGTGTGTGGCAATCACGAAGCCATGCTGCTCGATCTGTACGAGAACGGCGATCCCAGCCCGGAAGCGCTGCACTACGTGACCGGCAAGAATGGCTTCGGCTGGTGGCTGGCAACGCCAGACGATGTGCGGCAAGACATCCTCGGCGCGCTACGCAATCTACCTGTCGTAATCGAAACACGAACCCGGCGCGGAACGGTTGGGTTTGTTCACGCCGACGTGCCCACGGGCATGGACTGGCCGACCTTCACCCGACGGCTGGAGCGTGATGACGATGCGGTACTGGAAACCGCGCTGTGGGGTCGGCGACGGGTTGCCGCAGCCGACGGCCACGGTGTGACCGGAATCGGCCGTGTCTTTGTCGGACACAGCCCGCAATGGAATGGCATCGCCCGGCTGGGCAACGTGTACCTCGTCGATACGGGCGGGGTATTTGCGCTGCTCGGGCGGCATCCGGAAGGAAGATTGACGTTGGCGGAAACCGTCATGGAGACGGGGGCCTTGCTCGCTCCCACACTGCCGCAGCTCGTCGATGTGCGCTTTGGCGACTGCCCGCCAGTTATTCCGTTTGGCAATTACGCCACATCGCGATCCGCCGCAACGCTCGCCCACGCCTGCTAACGCACGAGCAAGCAAGACCCGACCTCACGGTTGCGGGGTCTATCTCGATAATATCCCCAAGAGTGGGTATAATTAATCTATCGAAACTACTGTACCGCACATAAAGCCATGCCATCGCCAAGGATGATTCCGTGCCCGCATTTCACGTTGCTGGAAGACAGCAACTGGAGTTACGCGCCACGCACCCATAGGAATGCTGCCGCCGACGCTACGCTGGCCTACGCCGCCGACTTCACCACGCGCGGCGAGATTCTCACCGCCAAGGCCGCAGGGTCCAAGATTCTGCAGGTGGCGGTTGGCACGCCGGCGAGTGTTGCCGCCGAGCGACTGATTGCCCACCTCGATGTGTTGAACGCCAAGTCCCTCAACGTGGCTGGAAACGGCATTTACAGCCTATCCCAACACTATCCCCACATCCCGCCGGCGCTGTTGCAGTCGAAACTCGACTACTACGTGCTGCGCGTGTTGACTTTGGTCAATGCCGGGCACCCACTGCAGGAATTGCACGCCGGCGGACAGACGGGTGTGGATGAATCCGGCATTAAAGCCGGGCTGGCACTGGGCATTCCTACCACAGCCCTACTGCCTAAGGGGTTTCGCATGCGTACTGCCGAAGGCAAGGACATCACCAGGACCTTCGAGGCGGCTTGGAACCGGTTCGTGGGCCCCGCACAACGGGTCGCACCGCCCCAAGCCGGCGCCCACACCTCGGCGCGCTGAGTGCCAGTTCTGAGTAGAAATGCGGATAGTGTTCGAACGAAAAGCGCCCGTAAAGGCTCATTGTCAGGTGGAATGTGCGCACTCGGTAAGCAACACTCCGGCCTGCCAGAAAAAGAGCTAAAATGAAACCTCCCGACAAAATTATCTTTATGCCGCTGGCTAGGGGCACCCCCGAAACACATTTTCGCAAGATGCGCAGCGCGGTGTTTGCCGGGCTGTCTCAATGGCTCGCCACCGCACTCGCCGCTGGGAAGCCCGTTCCTTTGCCGGAACCGCTCAACGGATTCGGCGCCAATATCTACATTCTGAACGGGGCGCTGGTCGGCACCGTATTCAGCATCAACGGTGGGGGCCCGATCTCGGACCCACCCACCAAAGTTACGCCGCTGGCAACCTTCGGTGTAGCACCAACTGCAACACAAAGCGGCCCCTTGTGGCAATTGCTGTGCGGCCATCCGGATGCGATGTTGCGACCCGGCATCGCGCAACCGACAGCGCCGTGGTGCGGCGTTATTGTTCATCAGGGATTGATCTGGAATCCACAGTCCCTGCCGTGGCTTACCGACTTCGAGCGCGCGGTGGCGTGGATGTGGCTGGATACCACCTACGAGGCCCCGAACGGATTGGCGATGGGACCGCTGCAGCACTTGGGCGTACTGCATCGCGGGTCGTCACGCCTGCACTGAGCAACGCCCGGCTTCGTGGTCCGTTCACAGCACGCCAACACGCCTTGGCGCTGCTCTTCTGGTAGACATTATCCCCATTATTGGGTATAGTATATTCAGTGGTCGCCCACCATTGCTTGTGGCCACTGTCCCGGAAAGAAATCCTCCATGGCTGAGAAGCGCCACATTAGCGTAGCACCCAGTTTTGCCCATTCCTTAATCACCGCACAGGCCGGAACGCTCTCCAAAGCAGTGCTGGAGGGCATCATGAACAGCAAGGATGCCGGCGCCACCGAGGTCAAGATCGACATTGACGCCAAGGGCATTACCATCATCGACAATGGTCGTGGTTTTCTCAGTCGCGAGGAGATTCTCGAAGTGTTCGAGGTCTTGGGGTTCGAGCATCCCAAGGTCGATGATCGCGTCTACGGCAAGTTCGGCATCGGGCGCGCCCAGTTGTGGGCCTTCGCCTCGACCATCTGGCGCTCCAATGCCTTCGAAATGGACGTGGACATTCAACGGCGCGGCCTCGACTACGACCTGCATGAGGATCGCCCGGTCGTACCCGGCGTCGCCATCAGCGGCACCTTCTACAAGAAAATGCTTACGTCCGAGTTGATCTCGTTCGAACGGGAACTGATCGAACTGGCGCTCTATGCCCCGCTCACCGTGCTGCTCAACGGCAAATCGATCACCAAGAATCCAGCGGATGAGAAGTGGATCTTCGAAACCGAGGATGCCTACATCAGGTTGAAGGATGGTGGTCAGCTCACGGTCTACAACAACGGCATAAAGGTCCGCGACTATCCGGCGGCGCATCTTGGCTCGGGTGGCGCGGTGCTGACCAAGCCCGGCGTTCGGCTAGCGCTGAATACCGCCCGGAGCGACATCCTCGTGAGCCAGTGTAAAACGTGGGCGCGGATTCGTCGGTTCGTGCAGAAGCAATCCGACACCCGGCTGGCAACCAAGACCACGCGCGTCACCGACGACGAACTGGAAAACCGGGCACGGCGCTTCGTGGGTCGTGAACTGCCACTGCATGAGATCGCCGATACCAAGTTCATCACCGACATTACCGGCCGGGGTCATACCCTCGAAATGTTCGTCCGCCAAGCCGGGGGCTACCGGGCCGGCGGGGTGGTGACAGTGACCGAGAAGGGTTCGCGCATGGGTGAACGGGCCCATCGCGGCAAGATGGCTTTCGTGTTGGCGCCACTGACGCTGGATCGCTTCAATGTCCGGACGCCGACCGAGTTGAAGGCGTTGCTGCTCAAGCGGGTGCCGAAGTCACAGTACGACTACTGGACCCAGTCTTTGCGCGAGCTTGGCTTCATCGACGACTTTGCGCAAGCGGTGCCCGATCTGAACGACGATCACGAGATCGTGCCGAGGGCAGAACACAGCAAGGAGGAGAAGGCCCTCGTGCATGCGCTGAATGCGACTGCCAACCGGCTGGTGCCGTTCGGCATGATTCGCGACGGGTGTCTTAGCTCGGCCAATTCGCGCCGGGGCCTGTACGTTGGCCTGTCCGACAGCAGTTTGGCGTGGACCGATGGATCGCAACGGATCGTGCTGAGCCGCCAGTTGCTGGCACAGGCGAACAGGGGCTTGCCCGGCATCATCGTGATCGTCAACATCATCTGCCACGAGTATCTGCATGACGAGGCGGATGCCGGTTCTCACGAGCATGACCTCGATTTCATGACCAAATATCACGACTTGACCACATCGCCGGTCAGCATTGTGGCCGAGGCGATTGCCAAGACCTTCACGGTCTATCTGCGCACCCTCAAAAGCGAGGGTTTGAAGCTGCGCGCAGCGGTGATCCGTGATGCCGACACGTTCGACGCCGAGGAAACTCTGGACGACGTGGCGGTGCCCGCCCGGCCGTTGTTGCGCGCGGTGGCATAGCCGCCGGCGCAACTTGGGCGCCTTGGCGGCGCCCACCAGTCCGTCTCGTCCGTCGTTCGAGTTTGCGGAACGCCCCTTCCCCCTTCCCCCTTCCCTCTTCTCTACGCGAAGGCCCGACTGGGGACCCGCCGCCGTTATCTGCTCACGATCAAGGTGGGGAGCGAGGGCCGGTGAAGGCGAGCGCCGTCTCGCCGTATTCGAAGGCCCGGTGTTGCGACTCTCAACTCTCCGCTGCCCTAGGAAAAGTAATGGCCACGAGCAAGACACCGTTCGCCACAGAACGACAAGCCCAATTCATGGCGCTATCGCGGGGCATAGCAACCCCGCGCGTGGCGAAGGCATTCAGGGTCTTGACCCCCGGCATCGACTGGACCGGAAGCGCCAAGAAGCGCATGGCCGAGGAATGGGCCTTGGGCATCTGCTATCCCAGCGTCACCCGGATCACTGCCGAAGAACTGGAAACCGCCTTCGCCCCACTGCCTAAAGCGCTACAGGACTCGCTGACATGAGCGCCACCACCCGCCGCCCGCACCCACATCCGATGGCCCGCCAGCTCGTCTCCGCCAGCGAAGCGTGCGCCGCCCGTGGTCAGCACACGAAACCGTGTGCCGATTGCCCGTGGGGCCGCAAGGCGCTCCCCGGCTGGCTAGGCAGCAATACCAGCGCGGAGTGGCTGCAGATCGCGCACAGCGAATGCCAGATCGAATGCCACACGGCGTTAGGCGCCCAGTGCGCCGGCGCCGCGATCTACCGCGCCAACGTGTGCAAGTCAATCCGCACCCCGGCGATCATCCGGCTACCGCGTGACGCCGAGCGGGTATTCGCCACGCCCATGGAATTCCGCGCACATCATGACGCCGGCTCCGGCACCTTGGCGGCGCGGGCGCGGGCAGCGCGGGTGGAATGTTCCCCATCACCAACCAACGAGAGCATAGCCATGTCTACCAGACCGACCCCGGAAGAAGTTGCCAAAGAAGTCACGAAGCTGCGCCAGATGAAGCCAAGCGTGCGCAAGGAAAACATGTTCGGTGACAATCACCACGAAGCCATCGACGCCCAGATCGAGGTCATGGAAAAACGGCTGGATGAGGACGACATCTACGCCGCCTATGGCGATGACACCGCCGAAGATTTCAGCCAGAACCTGCTCGACAGCGCCATCGAAGACCGCCGTTGGCTCGACGGTGAGGAATCCGAGGCGCCATCGGCGGGCTGGCAGGACTTGGTCAAATAAGTCCGGCTGGCGGCGGTAAACTGCTGGTTCAGCCAGTCTCGGCCGTCATCGAGCAACGAATCCCCCGCCAACCCCTGCCATGGCCGTTCCCAAGAAAACGCAGAAGCAGATTCTCGACGCCGTCGCCACAGTCGCCATGGAGATGTACGACCAGCACTACCCTGCACACAAAGAGGGCCCTCCTGATTCGTGGCCAGAACACGAGCGGAAGTTGTGGGACCTCATTGGGGAGATGGAATACCGGGCCGCCGCGAAACTGAAGGTTCTCTTCGCGCCGCCGCCATGAGGATTCCAAGTGTTCCGCTTCACCGCCTTCTGCTGGGCGGTGGTTACGACCGAGTATTGGTCCTGCGGGCACCCCGCACACCGACACAAGACCGAGACCGCGTCTTGGACGCTCACGCCCGGCGCTATGAAGTGCGCGTTGGCGTGGACTTCGGTGAACTGGGAGATACGTCTCCGCCAGTGGCAGCACCCGTCTAATTGACTGGCATATATGCCCGCGTACGGGTATAATGCTTGCATGACTCGTGCACTCCAATTAGCCAAGCGTTTCTCCGATGTTGAACTGCTGTCAACGCAGGCGTTCATCGACGGCGATCCACGTTCACACAACCCCGCGCGCGCGGCGGGCAAGTCGATCTACATCCACACCGACCGGGTACGCAAGCTCCACGCCGATATTGCGTGGGCCATTGCCTACCACCGGGGCTTCGACAAGCGAGAGCGGGTCGAAAAAGTGGCTGGCGGATTTGGCTGCGTCGAACCGTTGCCGGATCGGGACCACAAAGCTGTGCACGACTTCTTCGAGAGGGTGGTTTTTGGTCCTGCCCGTGCTTGTGGCGGAGTTGCGCCATGAGCCGCCATGGATCGCGTACCGCTTACGGCCACTCGATCAGGAAGGCAGGCCCCGACACCTACGAGATTTCGTGGTCATGGGATCGGTATGTCACCGGCTCACGCCTGCGTTTTCCGCAAGCGATGTCACGGCGCACGGATGAGGCGGGTGCCCGGCGCTTTGCCAAGAAGCACAACGCCCACTTCCCCGAGCCTGTGGCTATGCACTCAGCGGCTACGATGACCTCATAGTCGCGTTGATACGCGTATTCGCACACACGCGTGCGTCCACGCAGTTTACCCGTCGGCTACCCGACAGATCACGGACCCGGCGTTGTGCTTCCGGGCCAGCTTCACCACTTCCCTCAGATACACGCTGGTCTGGGTCATGGTTCCCCGGAAGAGTTCTTCCGTGGCGATGACCCGATGCTGAGCGTCAAGCAGTATGACCACGAACATTTCACACTCGCGATCATGCTGAAGTAGCCTGAGGTAATCCGCCCTGCATAATCCCTGCGATGATCCTGGCTGGGTCTCTCGCAGGGATCTGGCGAGTGGTGTCAAAAGGAGCAGCGGCGGGTGGGTAGGGCGGCGGCGGCGGACACATTAGTGCCTGACATGCGGTTGTATTCGTAGCTAGGGAAGTCAACGGGGCTCTCCTATGCTGCCTTATTTCGCTCGCTCCGCTATCAGCCGGGTGACCTCACTCATGTCCAAACCGAACCGGGTCCGATTCTCCGGATATACATCAATCATGAACATTTCATCCCATATTCTCTGCCAATCAGTCGCTGGGACCATACCCGACCATTGATTCAATCGGCATTCGACCTCTTCCGGCGAAAAATCGTTTTGTGTAAGCAGCAACTGTCGAATTCGCTCGTACCGCTGGCGCTGCTCGGCTGGACGCATCGAAACAAGCAGGTGGCTCATCAGTGCCTCGTACGCAAAAAGCGTGAACGACTCCGCTTCGAACCACACAGCCCCGGCTTGCTGAGAGGCGCTCGCGGCGACATCGTGCAGGTTTGGATTCTCGTCCATCCACCGCCGATAAAACTCCTTGGTCCCATCCAATAGCTCTCTCGGCATCACGTCTGCATCAGGGCCGACTAGCGCTACTGCCGGTGCCCTGGGACCTTGCGTAAGGGCGCTTATCCCGGCGTACCCCTTGCAAGCAGCAACGAAGACAATCACATTGCAGCGCGTCGCGAAATTCAGAGCTTGCAACGGTCCAATGAGTTCGCCCCACGTAAGCAGTTCCGCTCCCTCTCTTCCATCATCTAGACCGTCACGGCAGCCGTGGGTCTCTAAGTGAAGTACAGGGATCATGCGGTTCTGCTGCGCTTGTCGGGTCGCTCGATGGATTGCTTGAAGTACCTCTTGTTTTGTCGTACAAACCGAATGCGCCGACCATCCGGGAAGCCTTGAATTCATCCACTCGTGAAGCAAACGGCCGGTACGGAGATCGCTATCCTGCAGCCACTCGATAATCCAAACATTAGTCGCACGAATCTGCGCCACCGTGGGGGGACCGGGGAGGCTACTGATGAGTTTCCGCTCTGCTTCGGTTAGCATATGGCATCAATTCTTTCGAAATTGCACTCGCCACGAGCAGTGTTAACCACCCAGAGCATATCTTGCGCAGACCTGCTTGAGGTACGAGCGGGTCTTTGGTTTCAGAGTGTGGCCATGGCTCTTGAGTAGTGGTGGCAGGTAGTCCCGTGCACACAGTGACGCGTGGTGAACTTGTTCGTTATCGGCGGATCGCTCAAGAAGTGCCTGAACTTGCGGGTCAGACATTTTCGCAATGTGCGGGAGTATGAGTTGAAAATTTGTCTCAGCCGTTCGATATCCCCTGGAGCTGCCAATCATATCGATGATCAGATCAATGCCCACCCCGAAGTCGTGCTTAAGGAAGGCGGGTAGAAGGTCGCGAATAGTAATGTCGGCTGGATCTACCCGAATCGCCTGGAAGCTGGAAACAAGCCCAGTCGGCATGGTACCGTCTAATGAAAGAGGAACAATTGTCATCTTGGATCGGAAAGCCGCAATGCCTGACTCTTGAATACACCAATGCGACTTCACGTAGTTTTCACTAAGCAAGCAGACGAACATATCGGCCCGTCCAATTTCCTCGAGGATTTTGAGACGCCACTCTTCCGAAACGTCAATGTCTTCATGAGCAAGGAAGGCTTCGATTCGCACTTTTGCGAGGACACTCTTTATTTGGCCCGCAACCGACTTGTCGGCCGTTTGGTAACTGAGAAATGCGTAGGGCATTTGGTGTGGCCTCGAAGTGGTTATGCTTAGTCAGCGCGACACAATATTTAGCGCTCGGCCGCACCAAACGCCCCACGTTTCGCGCAGGGGACTTCGCCAGGCACCCGAAGGGGGGTTTCGCCATCGCCGCACCCCGACTGCCCCAAGATGGCCCTCTCGGGTCCCCGGCGGGACCGTTCGCTCCGACTGCCGGACCGAACCGCTCGCGTCGCCGAGTTCGCCCATTCGGGATCAAATGATAGCTGGTCGATCCCAAACTCCCGAACAACGCCAAGCGTCGCTTCTATTCGGCGTTGTTTACTGCGGAAGGCCATTTGCCCATTCGCGAACGAACGAACTTATTACTTTATCGGCAAACGGCTTTCCAGAGAGCGGAGACTGAACAGGCCCTCCAGGAAAGTTGCGATTCGCATATGCAACCAGTGCTGCTTCAGTGTCACCAGCCGATAATTCGACAAAGTGTCGAAGGATAGTGCATCCATATCGCAGGTTCGTTCGCAAATGAAACAGATTTTGGTCAGGGGTCCCTATTTTTTCTATCCAGTCTGGCGCAACCTGCATAAATCCTTTGGCGCCATCCGACGAGACCGCGTATTTTCTGAATCCACTTGCGGCGTCAATTGTTGCAAGAACAATGCCGGGTTGTAGGCCTGCCCTGATTGCCTCGAAAGCAACCGTGCGGAGAAATTCAGCGCGCGTAGTCGGGTCTGGAATACGGTCACCAATCTTGGCTGACATCAAGGCCAACCATGCTGTTGCAGATTGTTCCGTTTCAAAACCGGTTGTTCGTCCAACGGTCGATCTATAGCCTCCGCGAGCCACTCCGCGTAGATACATGATGGCTGATATGTATTCTGCCGCTCTCGCAAAATTTAGACCATTCCCTGACTTGAGGGAAAAAGACGTTATCCCGACCAGTTCGCCCTCTTCGCTGAAAAGTCCACCTCCACTGGACCCTGGTGAGATTTGCGCCGAAGTCTGAATCAGTGTCTCCCTACTTGGCGACTCACGAATTCCTGAGATAAGACCTTCGGAGATGGTCAATTCAAGTCCAGAAGGAGACCCAATGGCATAAACACGCTGCCCTGGCCTTAGCTCACTGATAGACTTGATCCGAAGCGGTGCCGCGTTTAATCCTTTCGCAGTAAGCAAGCAAAGATCGGATTCCTTGATCTCGAAGGCAGTTTCTGTGTCGTAAGACTTTCGGCCGCGGATTACTTGAATTGAGACCCCATCCTTCATGTTCGTCACATGGCAGTTGGTTATCACGAGACCCGCGCCCACAATGACGCCACTGCCAAGTCCCAAAGACTTGCCGTTCTGCCCCCGAACCTTTGTGACCACGACTGATGGCGATGCGATGTCGAAGACCTGTTCCGGAGTTAAGCTATGCGCTCGCGGCGAAAGGAGTGAGAACGCGGTGATCAACAATGGCGCAACTCTGAATGGATGATTCGACGTCATCGAATTCTCGCGGTTGTCATTTCCGGACTATAACCAATCAGACATGATAGCCCCGATCGCTTGGCGGGTGCGAATCTGCAAACGCCCTTTCAGATTCCCACAAATTCGACTTTTTCAGAGCTCACGGACGCCGGCAACTCGGTGGCGTTTGGCACCACGAGGGTGGGTCCCGGAAGTTGCTCCACGTTTCATGCACCGGACCCCGCCTAGGCGCCTGAAGGCGGTCGCCATCGCCGCTCCCCGACTGGCCTAACGTCGCCCACAATTCCGTCCGACAGGATTGTTCACGATAAACGTCATCGAAGCAGGTGAGCGGCTCCGCTATGACGCCGACATAGCAGTTCTGGTCAACGGTCTTTGGTAGGCACTGGTCAATCCCATGCCTTTCGCACACAATCGGGGTATGTATGGACAAAGAGACACAAGACCTCGTTCTCAGATGGCTCTCGTTGGGCGCGCCATTGGTATCGGTTTTTGCGTTGGTTGTCTCGTTCCTCTCCTTCCGGCTGAGCCGAAAGATCCAGCGAGAGCTTGCGGCAGACGATGTATTAGTTGCGGGGAAGCCTGCTCACCCTGCTCTCTTACACCACGAGCACAACAGTTGCGTCGTTCGTTGCCGCATCGTCAACAAGTCGAAGCGCAAGGCGTGCATCATAACAGTCAGAGCCTTCTCGACTAGCGCAAAGGAAATTAGCGCAAAGGAAATTAGCGTTAGTTGGTCCGATCGAATTGATCACGTAGGAAACCCCGTGGAGCCATCCGCCCTCATCGGAATCGTAGACAGTACCGATCTTTTTGTAAGGCAGAACCAAGGTGAAGCATTGCAATACGTTCGCCTAATCATCGAACATGATTTTCCGAATTCGCCGCTAATTGTGACGTTCGATCCCCTGGGTGACTGGCAACGTGCCAACGGGTAGGCCCTTTGGGTTTCCTAGGATTTCTGGGTTCAGATCTCTGCCCCGGCCGTGAACGTCGACGAAAAGATGGCGTAACGCGCCGCGAAATGGGGCGCGAGATTCCGGACTTTTCGCTCAGGGGACCCCGCCGGGCATCCGAAGGGAGGTCACCATGGCCGCTCCCCGACTGCCCCAACGCGGCCCACTATGGGTCCCCGGCGGGCACCGTGCGCACCGACCGCCAACTACAAACGCCGTCACGTTCATCATTCGTTCGCGTGAGCAGGCCCCGGTGGAGCAGACTGGCAAGTCACGTCCTGCCCGTGCTACGCTTGAATCCTACTGCCAAAAGCAAGCATCGCCGAAGGTCTTCCCAGAGGCCGATCGCCGCTTGAGTATCAATTTGTCATGCACACTCTACTCCCATGTGATTCCCACGGCGCGAGTCAATGGCTGCGAGAGAGCTCGGTCGGGTGCCTCGTTACCCGCTTTAGTGACGCTTGGAGAGGAGTCATCATCGAGGCGGCTGTGCAACGGGACGAATACACGATCCGTTGGTCCAATAGTACTGAGTCGATTCAATCGTGGGACGCGCTTTTACCGTACGGAACGGAATGGCACGCCAGGTGCATCGCCGATCAGCAACGTCGACTCTTCGAGCGGCACCGTGTTAGGTTTCCCGGAACTTCCTTCGATGAATTCAAGGCCAAGCAGGTAAGGGAGCGCATCGCGCAAGAAAGGGAAGCGAAAGCTTTAGCCGAACAAGCCGCACGCGCAGCCGCTGCTTCAGCGGCACTCAAAGAAAAACTAAAAGCTGAGCGGGCGGCTAGGGAGGCACTTGCTCTTACGGTACGCAACTTGAATGACGCCTTGTGCAAGACGACGGTAAATCCAGTGCGCAGAGTTCATACTGATCTTTGCGAATTGGACTATCGACTATGCCTTGCATGGGCCCGGGTCAAGCTACATCAAGATGACCAAGCGTCCTACGAATTACTAGAACGCCGGGTCAACGAAGACCAAGCAGATAGATTGGTCTCGGCGCGACGAGCAGAGTTAGCAGCCAAAGGGTTTTTCCAAGAGCTTGGTCACGAAGTGATCGACGTGTCGATTCTTCAGGTTTGTGGCGGCAATGATCAGCGGTGGAAAGACTACGACCTTTTAGTGGATGGCAAACCCGTTGACATCAAGAACGCACGTCACTCACTGAACAGTCCCGACAAGTATGTCGAGTATTGCGTGCCTCAGTTCAAAATACAGCGCCAGACAAAGGCTAATGTCATAGTTGTTGGTGTGCTGTCTGATTACAAGAAACGAGACAGCCGCCCATCGTGTGATATTGCGTCAGTAATTTTGGGAGAAGTCGGAATTGATGAGATCAATCGCCTGAAAAACTGGACGCAACGCCGTTTTGGGACTTTAATCGATTTTCAAGGCCTCTGGCGTGCAAACTATCAACCCGGTTGGGCGTTTGAATATCCGCCCGAACAGTATAGGGAGAGGCTCGAAGCCATAGATGAAATCGACGATGTTCTTCGTACACCTGGTGCATTAGATCCCGGCTTCCTGCGTCGACTCCGATGGCTATTTGCGCTTCGCAAGGATCGCGGCCTTGTCGATACAGCCCCAATATCCGAAGCTAGTCGTTCGCTCCTCAATGACCTGCATGACCTAAAGGAGGAGTGTGGCCTTTCCCGCAGATCCCTTTTCGTCTTCACTATTGGGGCGATTATTGAAGCGATTTCTCGTGGTGACGATCCGAATCAGATCATTCCACCACTACGCGACGCGATTTTCTTCCCCGTGGAAACGTTTGACAACACATTTCGGTTCCCGCTCGGTCTCAGCGATCCGCAAGAATATGTCGGTTCGTTGATCAACGTGTTTCCAATCGTGTTCGAAGAGATACGTCGCAGACGCATTCACTTCGTCGGATTCAAATTAACACACCCAAACATCCTGAAAGGCAAAGTAACTGCGGATACGTGGCTGACGTTGTTTGCGTATTGCGGCGGCAAGCAAGAAATGGCGCGCGCGAAATGCGGAAGGAGCCCTTTGGTGCTGGGCCTCCACGCGACATGCCCTGTCTGCCAACATCTGATCTGCGACAAATGCAACTTCTGTACTTCGAACTGCACCGCCTATTTAGAACGCAAGGTGCGAAATGACGACAATGGAGAAGGCCCAACAGTATTCTAAGAGACGTTCTGGGAATCGCAGAATCTTTTCACCCACATTAGACCGTGTCACCGCCTATTCGCACCTGATGCCCCGGCACCAACCCTGGAGAGACCCACTCCGAACGTTGCAATGCCGGGTGCAAGAACGATGTGCAAAACGGGGCTGTACAAGATCTCGACGCCGGCGGAACCTTGGCAATCTGAAATCCCGAAAAGCTGCCGACCTGCCCCACGCAGCTATCCCTCGGCTAAGCACTCAGGTTCCCAGAAATTCAGTTTTCCAGGCCTGACATCGAGGCCGTCCTGCATGCGGCCCTGTCGCTTACAGGTACGGACGGTCGTTCTGGTCTTGCTGCGGCCGTGACCGCGTTGCATGGCAAGGTGAAGATCGAATAGCCGACAAGGGCGTCGCTCACTGCGGACCCGTATCGCAAGCGGCAAGGATGCCGCACCCGTGTTCGTGATCTGATCACGGAACATTTGCCACTCGAATCGTATGGCTCACCCGATGAGCCTGGGCTCCCACTTTCGCGTGGCTCCAGCGCGTCTGCAGTCCGTCTCGTCCGTCAATGGCGGATAGATGTCGCTGGACATTATGCCCACATGTGGGTATAATGCAGTTATGGTTACTTCATTCCCTTCCTGCCCCACCAGCGCCACCTGCGCGCCCTCATTGCGTTAAGAAAGATTCGTCATGCGTCTCATCATTGCTGAAAAAGCCTCCTTGGCCCGGTCGATTGCCGATGCCATCGCCACTCAATCCAATACCCGCGTCCAGAGCGGCGAGAACTGCTACAAAGCCGGTGGCGATGTGGTGGCGTACTGCTCGGGCCATATCCTGCGCGAATTCGAACCGCACCAATACAATCCGGCATGGGAAAAGTGGGACATGGCGCAATTACCGATGATCCCGACCGAGTTCAAGCTGGCGCCGGACGCGACCAAGGCGGGTCTGATCAAGACCATCCGCGAGCAAGCGGCGTTGGCCACTGACATTGTGCACGCCGGCGATCCGGATCGCGAAGGGCAGGCCATTGTCAACAACGTCCTCACGCATATCGGCTGCAAGAAGCAGGTCAATCGCATCTGGCTGAAGGAATTGAACGTCCCCGGCATCATCAAGGCGCTCGGGGTGATGAAGCCCAACAGCGCCTACAACAACCTGTTCGATTCAGCTCGGGCCCGCATCGAGGCCGACTGGGGCATCGGCCTCAACACCACGCGGGCCTTCTCCATTGCCTACAGCCGGCAGACCGGGCTGCGCGGCAAGGATGGCACGCTGCACGTTGGCCGGGTGACCACGCCGACCTTGGGGCTGGTCGTGGCCCGTGATCTCGAAATCGAAAACTTCGTGCCGCAGGACTATTTCACGCTGAAAGTCGAAGCGGTGCACGCCAATGGTTGTTTCTCGGCCCTGTGGCAAGCTCCGGCCGGCGCCACCTTCCTTGATGCGGAAGGCCGGACGAAGAGCAAGCAAGCAGTGGCGGCCATCGCGACCCGGATCAATGGCAACGCGGGCAAGATTGCGTCGCTGAAAGTCGAGCCGAAGCGCCAGATCGCTCCGCTGCCGTTTACCCTGTCCGAACTGCAAAAGACCGCGAACAAGTGTGGCCTGTCGCCGGCCGATACGTTGGCGGTCGCCCAGCGCCTGTACGAAAAGCACAAGCTGACCAGTTATCCGCGCACGGATTGCCCCTATCTCCCGGAAGCAGAACATCGGGACGCGCCGGCAAAACTGGCGGCGGCGAAAGCCAACTTCGTGGCGACTGGTGACTGGCCCTTCTTGGGCACTCCGGATTTCAAGCTGAAGTCCCGTGCCTACAACGACAAGCTGTTGGGCGCCCATACCGGCATCGTGCCGACCACGCAGCGAGCGAACCTGTCTGCGTTGTCCCCCAACGAAACGCTGGTCTATCGGCTGGTGGTGCGCAACTTCTTGGGCCAGTTCTACGGCGCCTATGAGTACGAGAGCACGGTGGTGGGTCTGGTGTGCGAGAAAGAGCAGTTCAAGGCCACTGGCACGGTGGAAAAGAATGCGGGCTGGAAGGTGCTGTTCCGCGTCTCCTGTGCGCAGGACAATGACGACGAGAACGCCACGCCGCTGCCGTTGATGAAGAACGGTGACCCAGTCAAGATCGCCCGTGCGGATGTGAAGGCCGAGAAGACCAAGCCGTCGCCGCGCTTCGATGGGGGGTCGCTCATTGACGCCATGAAGAATGTCCACAAGTTCGTGACCGACCCGGCCGTCAAACAGCGCCTGCGGGAAACCGAGGGCATCGGTACCGAAGCCACGCGCGCCAACATCATCGAACAGTTGCTGCGTCGCGGCTACCTGTCGGAAGTGCGTGCGGGCAAGAAAAGCCATTACGTGAGCACCGAGAAGGGTCGTCTGACCATCCGTGTACTGCCCACGGAGATCACCAAGCCCGACCTCACCGGATGGTTCGAGGGTCAGCTCGAAAAGATCGTCTCCGGTGAACTGGCGATTGCCGATTTCCGGCTCAGCCTGCACCAGTTCGAAACCAAGCTGGTGGCGGGCGCGAAGTCCGGTTCGATGGCTGCTTGTGCCAATGCAGCACCGGCCAAGTCCGCGACGGTGAAGCCCGCAGCCGTTGCTGCCACACCAAAGTCTGCGCGTCAGTCCGCCAAAACCGCGCACGCCGCCGGCGCTGGCAGTCGCACCTGCCCTGATTGCCAGAGTCCTCTGATCGCCCGCAATCGCCAGTCCGACCAGAGCAAGTTCTTCGGCTGCTCGACCTACCCGGCCTGCCGCCATACCGAAAATGCTTGAACCCCAAGCATCGTCGCATTCGCCGTTCTTGGCCCACGAAGTTGGGCACGGTGGGTTTGTGGGCGTCGCCGGCACTGCCAGCCCGGCAGCTCGTTTCTTCTACCATGTGACCACGGCCGGTAATGCCCGGCGGATTCGGTCGCAAGGTTTGTTGCCCGTGGTGGGACCACGCTCGTGCAAACTGCAGGAGCAGCCGGCGGTGCATCTCTTCGGCGAGCGAGCGGCTGCCGAAGATGCGGTGATGAACTGGCTGGGCGACGAGGTCTCCTCCCGCACGCGGTTGGTTCTGCTCGAAGTCGAGGTGCCGTTGGCCCTGCACCAACAGCCCGATCCGCAGATGCCCGGCGTCTTGCTGGTCTACGAACCGATTCCGGCTGCTGCCGTAGCTGCCACCTACCCGTTATGATCACGTACCGCCTCCCGGCATTGGAGCATTGATGGCCACGCGTCCCCCGCAGTCCGGCATCGACATCGACGGCGAGCACTTCGAGCGGCTCACCGTGCAAGCCAAACGGGAACATCCCGAAAGCGATCCGCAGTTCCACGTCTATGGCTGGAACACGTACGAGCGGAGCAGTGTGCTGGCCGGGCAGCCGCGCAAGGTCTGGCTCGACGCCTTCGACACCATGGAGCTGGCGCTAGCCAAGTATCCGGCGGCCGTCGCCAGTCATCCCTTGCTCGAACCGCAGATCAGCCTCGGGCATTTGCCGGGACCGGATGATCCGGTGCCGGGCGGCATGTATCCGGACGACATTGCGTGAGGCCCGCCTGATGCTGCGCTTTCGCCTCCGGGAACGGCTGGCTGAGCGGCTATTCGTGATCGGTGAACGGACCACCATCACCGAGGTGTCGAAGGCGACTGGCATCAATCGCGTCACCTTGTCGAAGATGATCAACGAGCGCGGCTACGGCACGGTAAGCAGCAATCTGGATCGCTCGTGCAAGTTCTTCGGATGCTCCATCGAGCAGCTCGTCGAATATGTGCCTGATGAGGAGCCTGTCGCCATACCCCACAGTCCGTCCCGTCCGACAAACGCTGATGTGGTGCCCTAACGGATTCGGTCGCCGGCCGCCGTCGATCCCGGCCGCCGTGCCTCCCCTTCCCGCCTTTTTCCCTTCTTCACGCCCCTATCGCAACGCTGCACCGAGGTCCGACTGGGGACCCGCCACCGTCACCCGATCACGATCAAGGTGGGGAGCGAGGACCGGTCAAGGCGAGCGCCGTCTCGCCTTATTCGATAGAACGGTAGGGTTAAGGTGCCACCACTTCACCACCCTCTTTCGCAAGCCCTGTCCGCCCCACCTCCCCCGCCCGTCAATGCGCTATCAACGCGCATTTCGCCCTTTCGCAACAATACCCGCCGCCACCACCTCCCCGCTTCTGTCTGGCGCGCCCCGGTCCTTCGTGGCGTACCGGGAAGGCCCACGCGCCCAGCGCAGCGCGCAGGGTGAATGGGCCGCATCCGTTTAGAACGGAAGCGCCACCGTGGATAGGGACGCCAGTCCGGCACAGCCGCGCGGCGTTCCCGACGATGCCTCCGCCGGCATTGGAGGCGGCAAGGTGGTGAGGGCACTGCTTATCTTTGGACGTGAAGCATTCCGAAGACAACGGGCAACCTCTTTTCACTTACTCTCACTTAGAGGAGAACCACATGGCAACGACTTGGTACGACAATCCGGCAACGCTACCCGACACCGGGCCGCTCACCCAGGTATTGCACGCACTGACCACGCAACTTGCGGGTGGTGTTGCATTGCAACTCATTCTCACCCGCGCTGCCCGCCTCGATGCGCAATACGGCAATCGGATGTACGAGGGCACCATCACCACGCCTACCGGCGATCGCAAGCTGCTCGGGAAAAGTTTGAACTGGCAGAATCAGACGCCATTCAAATCTGCCGATGGCGCGCCGTACATCAAGATGTGCTTCGACCGCAAACACGGCGTCGGTGAGGATCAAGCGACCCGCGCCGATCTGCTCGCGGAACCGATGCCCCCGGTGACCGGCATTTTTCCGCTGTTCTTCAATGCCGCCGACAATACCTATCGTGGGGCACTGTTCACCGGGATCGCTCAGCAGCCGAGCATCATCTTCAGCGGCGGACGGTTCATTGATCCAGCGGACAAGGCACCCAAAGTGCGTTTGGACTTGTCTCTGGGCAACAGCGTCGATGATGCGCTGAACCAACTTCCTGAAGCCGAACGCAGCGACTGGTAGTCCCAATCGCTGCCCCCGCCTTGCGCTTATTCCTACTACCCAACCTCATGTGCCCCGGCCTTGAGGTTTTTTTGTCGCTCGCCGCCGGTGTTCAGGCCGCCTTCTTCTTGCGTGCCGGCTTGGACGATTCCAGCGCCTGATGCGCGTCCTTTTTGCTGGTGTGCCGCAAACGGTCGATGTATGCCAAGTCAGCATCGCTCGGGCGGGTATGGCCTTCCTCCCAGTTGCGCACCGTCTGGTGCGTGACGCCAACCAGTCGCCCATAGTCGCTTGCCGACAATCCAAGACGGGCGCGCTGGGCTTTGAGGCCCTTGGCGACGAAGCGCAGCTTGTGCGTTGGTTCCGGTCCGTCCTTTGCGATCCTGACTCGGGCTTTGCCCTTGCGCAGCTGCGCTACCTCGCGCCGCAGGTCGCCCAGTTCGCGCTTCAAGCCCGCAACGATATGACGTTGTTCGGTGCGGAACTTCTTGAGCGGCTCTAATTCAACACGCAACTCCCGGCGCGCCAAGCGCACGATCTCTTCCCTCAGCACGCTACCGACATTAGCCATAAACACACTCTCTTCGTCAAAAAAGGTGCCTATTCTTGCATTTTTGCGCAACGCTCGCACTCTGGCGAGCATCCGGTAAACGCGCGGGTGGTCTGTTGCGGCTGTCGCCTTTTCGCCACAGCGGGCGAAAAAGGAGTGAATCGAACGTAACGGCGCGGCATCGAAATATCACTGTGCCGAACAGAATCAGGCAAAATGAGTCATGGCTACCGCGACCACTTTGTACCGGCTGCTCAAGCTCAACGTGCGCTACGTCGCTGACGGTTGGGATGCGCGCTTGCCACGCTTCCCGGTGCTGCGCGGCATTTGCTGCTTCCTCAATATGCTGCTGGTGCCGGTCTTCGTTCCACTGCGTTATGGTTACTGGAAGTTGATCGGGCGCATCTGACTCATCTGACTCAACGCAGTCAACGCAGTTAAAGGCCGGTCAACACAAGGCACTGACCAGCAGTCTCTCCAGCCTACGCCATCGCCGCACCACGCGGTGCATCGTCGTCGCTCTTCGCGGCCAGCCTTAGTCTGTCTCGGCAGACATTTCCTCCACAAGGCTTTTCTTTCAACGCAGTCTTCTGGAGGTCACATGTACAAGCTCGACTTCTTTCAGGTCTACGCTGATGGATCGCGCAATCTGCTGTTCGCGTGGATTCCCTCATCGTCCGTATCTGGCCACCCGTGCGCTCCGTTCTACGCCGAACGCACATGGCAAGGTGCGTGCAGCACGCTCAAGCTCGTCCAGCACGGTCCCAAGCGCGAGGTGAAGACCGATCAGTTCATGAACAGATCGCGCGCTCGTCTCTACGGCCAAAGCCTGCTGCAATTGCCCAGGACCAATCAAAAGCTGGACAAGGCAGGCATTACCGCGCGCTTCGAGGGTTTGATTACCGCGATCGACGTTTCTGCAACGCAACCGAAGCCCAAGCAGTTCGACTACCCGGCGCTCATCACCGGCCGCGACACCCTGCTGCGGATCGCACAGGACTGGCACCTGACACTGGCTCCCCAACATTCGTTGGGCTACCTCATCGGTCCCGACAATTCCCGCTACTTCCCCAATGAGGTTTTTCCATGAGATACGATGTCTATATCGACCCCAACGGTGCCGTTCGCATGCACCCGATCATCACCGGGTACGACGATCAGCCCGAGAAGCCCCGCTTCGCCGCTATCGACATGAATGTCTTTCTGTCGAAAATCGAGAATCCGGGGTTCCCCGATGCCGCACGCAGCAACACGATGTCCGAAATCCGCTGCCGGCCCTTCCTCGATCTGAGCGACCTCTCGGTGGACGAGTTCAGCCCCTTGCTGTGGTTCAACTGGGGCTTTCGCAAACAGGGCGCGCTCAATACCGGCGTTCGCTGTCAAACGAATGCCCTGCTCGGCTACTTCAACACGCTGGTCAAGATCATGGACGAAGTGGTTCACGGCATGAAGCTGCCCCCGGTGTCGAACGGGAATGAGTTTGTGCTGCGCGCGATGATCAACTTTCGCCGGCAGGAACTCGCCATACCCGCACTCGAATTGCCGAAGGACCCGCGTCCCTTGCCCAAGCTCAATGCATTTAACCATCCGCCGGCTTCGCGGTACAACTTCTAGGAGGCAGCATGCGTTTTGTCATCTGTATGCATCCGAGCGGTCACGTTCGCGCCTACGCACTGGATCGATTGAAAGGCACAGGTAAGCGTTATGTCTACGAGTCCTTCTGGAACGCCGAACTCAATCGACGCGAGCAAGTCACCATGCAGAAGGAGATTGCGGACCCAACCTGACTCTTGCCTGCCCGGTTGCTGGTGACCTCGCGGACCTGATCAGGCAGTGGAAAGCGCTGGGCTTTGTCGAATTGACCGAGTTCGCGATGCGCAGGACCTACCAGCGTGCTGTCGAAGACGAATTGGCTGCGCTTACCAGCGCCGTCGATAGTGCTCGGCTCACGCTGCTTCCAGCTCCTCTTGCCGGTACCAGCAGTTTTGTGCTTGCCGCCACCGAAATGCTTAAGTTCATGAACGATCCAGAGTTGTTCGTGGATAGCCGGGCCGCCTTACGCCTGCCCGCAGACCATTACCGGCACAACGTCTTTTTCTTCTACCGCCCTTCAAGGAGCACCCATGAGCTATCGAGAAATTTTCTACTGCAGCACCATCGACCGTGGCGCACAAGGTCGCAACGGTTTGATGAAGCAGGCTGGTCTTGCCGTTTCCAGCACCAGCGATCCTCTCGCGATTCCTGAGGAATTTCTGATCCAGTTGCACGCGATCACCACCAAGGGCTTCAGCGAAGCCGCCCGCATCTCCATTACCTGCGCCGACCTGCCCAAGGTCATCGACGCCATGCTGTTGAATGCCGAAATCCCGGCTTTCAAACGCCGAGCTATTCAGGCGTTGCTGAAAAACGAGTTCGACGAGATCACCGTCGCGCCCGATCAGCCGGTCCGCATCAACTATCCCGACGCATCCGTGCAGGTTCAACGCAATGGCCACGATCTGGAGTTGGCAGTGACCATCAGCGACATTGCGGTTCGTTCGTTCGCGGTTACTGCACTTGACATAGCCAATCTTCGGCAGCAGCACAATGCCGCCGCCATCAACTGGGAGTCCTCATGAAGCAATTTTCACTGTTTGTACGTCCTGACGGCGATCTGCGTGGGCATTGCCTGAGCATCGGCGCCGATGGTCTGCACTGGGTCTTTTCGGCTGAATTTGCCGATGACCTGATCGCCTACGTGCCGCACTCGTTCGCGGTACTGGCGATGCGCACCGAAGTGTTTCCCGTTGACCTGCAGCCGACCGAGTTCAGCTTCGCCAACTGGAGAGCCGAGGGTTACACGGACCTCGGTCACCTCTTCACCGAAGACAACATAGATGATTCCGAGCGTGAACTCTGTCGTTGGATAGTCGCGGTCGACCTGCATTTCCAAGGTCAGCGCAATCCGATCAACAGCCTGTCGCGCAACACGAAGGAAGCCGTGGCTCTCATCGCCTTTCTGATGCGCGAAGGCCCGCTGTCGTTACTGTCCCACAAGATCCGCCTCCTCGAAAAAGGCATTCTCGAACCCAGTCCCTACGCTTTTTAGCCAGAAAGGAATCCGCCATGAACCCTTGGCGCAAAGGAGGTACCCAAGACCTGCAGATGTGGGCCCTTGGCGAACGCGTTATATCGATTGCGACCCTCAAGGTAGGCGACATCGTGCTCAACGATTCGGCGCAGTTCGATGCCCATAACCTCTGCCGGATACTGCGCTTTGACGATCCGGCCCAGTTCAAGCCACCGCGCGACATCTGCTACGCGATCTACGTCGATCCGAACGATGTCAGCAAGCCCCGGCGGCAGGACGATGCGGAACTCGCCATCTGGGGTCACGAACTTACCGGCACGTTGAACGCGTACTACCGGGTGCAGATCAAGTTTGTCGGCACGCCTGATGCCTCACCGCCGCCACTCGTGATCCAACCGGTCTTTCCGCCGCTGCCGGACCTGAAGCTCCTTCGCGGCTCCCTGCGCGAAAAAGCGCCTTCCAAGTACGACTGGCACCTGCTCTCGCCAGCCATCTAAGTTGTATCATCGAACCTTACCCAAGGACTTGCCATGACCATGAATACCGCCATTCGCATGAACGGTAACCAATGCACTGACCGGGGCACCGCTGAAGACGCCCTCGCTGGAATCCGGACCCTCCCCGGCTTCTTGTTTGGCTATGTCAACAGTCTCGCCGGCGAACATCGGGTGATCTCCTTCCACGTCGATGCCGCGCCCGACAGCCCCCTCAAGGACTGCCAGCAACGGGTACCGTGCACGTTCAGGGACCTCGACCAAACGTGCGACGCATATCTGACTGCAGACCGCCGCGACGAACTGATCGAACTGGCGCGCTCGTATCCGACTAGCACCGTCATGATGAGCATTCGGGAAACTGCCGAAGCCATCTACCGTGGCACCCCGACGCCGGCTACCGATCTGCCCTCGTAATTGTCCAGCCAGCCTCACCACCAGCGGCCACGACATCACTCAGCAGTTACCTGCTGATCCTCCTTTCCCTCAAGCCCATCGACTTCGTCTTTGGGCTTTTTTTCATGCCCTCGGCGGCTAACGGTCCCCCAGTCCGTCTCGCCCGACAATGCCCCTGAAACTTCGCACTCGCTGGCGGATTCGTCATCGGACCACGGCTTACCCTGTCGCGCACCACATTCCATGGGCAATGCTTTCTTTCTTCCATGGAGACCAACATGAGTGCGAACAAGCTCTACGACGCAGCCAAGCATCTGGTGCCCTCACTGCGTTTTGCCCCAACTGACCCATCGCTCTACACTAGCTTTTCAGTGGTCTATCACCCGACCGGGATCGTGTGTTTTTTCTCGCACTATCGAATCGGTTCCCTGCTGCTCACCCGCGCCACCCCCGACGAAGACGGGACGTGGCACATCGAAACCGGGTACAAAAGGCACGTCGATGACCTGTTCTTCTTGGGCTTCGAGGATTTCGGCGAGTTGTTCATGCATCCGGACCCGCAGTCGTTTGCTTTCGAGTATTACCGCGAAGGCATCCGCAAGTTCCTGCGCGCTCTCGACGCAGCCGCGCGCTTTGAAACGCAGCGCATTCCCGAAGAGTTCTGCGCCGTTCACGGTCAGAACAATGGACGCGTCATCATCCGCCTGACCACAGCGCTCCGGCATCGCATCGCTGTTCCTACCGCCGGGACCTACCCCACCCTGTATCCTTTCTGACTGGAGCAACCCAATGAACACCGCTGCAAACTGGTTCATCCAGAATAAGCTGCAACGGGCCCAGTCGGCCTTCACCACGGCAATGAGCAGAATGCGTCGTGCCCGGAACTTGCGTGAGTTGATGCAGGGCCGCAACGTCCACGTCGAGTCCTTCGTCCACTGTCTGGTCCGTTCTGAAGAATCCCGCGCAGATCGCCTCCGCGAAGAACTGGCAACCACGATGGTCGAAGCCCACCTCAAGGAAATTGAAACCCTGCCACTGGACCAACGCCAAGCAAAGATTGGCGAATTCATGCGGCGCGACTGGTGTTTCCTGCGGGGCAATGAACCGCGTCTTTACCGCCGCATCGAAGTCGAAAGCGCCCGACTCACGCGCGACCTGCCACGACCGCCGTTGCCCTGAACCAAGATTCCCTCCGGTTTTTCTCTCTCTCCCCTCAAGCCCATCGACTTCGTCTTTGGGCTTTTTTCATGGGGGATTCCACGTTTTGCAAATTGCGTATATGCCCATAATAGGGGATAATGACCGTGACGGGTAATTGGCCTCGGAGAAGAATTGGTTACTTCCGGCTCGAAAGAGCTAGCGGTGGGTTCGAACCCCATCGAGGCAGCGGGGGCACCCGGCAATTGCCCGTTGCCGAATTGAATGGAACCAAAGCCTCACGACGTTGGAGTTGAAATAGAGTGATGCTGGGCCGTTCCAAAGACAAGCTGCGAGATGGTGGTGTCATGGCGAGTAAGGTGATCGCTGAGGAAGTCGATGACGACGGTGCCAAAATGGTCAGCATCACGCTGCATTGCGGCGACCGTCCATCGCGTACGTGGGGCAAGTTTGCAACCGAGGCCCTCACCATCGCCTGTATGACCGGTCGCGCAATGAGAGTTGAACTCAACGACTGGGTGTGGTCGCTCGATACCCGCCAGTTGAAGTCGGGCATCACCCTTGCCGAACGTGGGCGCGAACTGGCCGACAAATGGCGCAGAGACGTAGCTTCGAATACAGCAAAGGAACGTAAGCATGGCTGATGGCACTGGCATCGAGTGGACCGATGCAACATGGAATCCCGTGACAGGCTGCACCTTGTGGTCCGAAGGCTGCCGCCATTGCTATGCGAAATTTCAGGCATGGCCGCGTCTTGCCGCCTCACCGCAAACCGTCTACTTCGGGCGCCCCTTCGAGAACGTGGCTGTCCATGATGTGCGCCTCGATCAGCCGTTGCGCTGGACCCGGCCACGTCGGATTTTCGTGAATTCCCTGAGCGACCTCTTTCATCAGGACGTGCCCTTCGAGTTCATCGACAAGGTCTTCGCTGTCATGGCCATGACCCCGCACCACACTTATCAGATTCTGACCAAGCGGGCCAAGCGGATGCACCAGTACCTGACCGCGCGCCGGGGAGAGGGCAATACCCAAGACACGACCGCAGAATGTGTCGGCACGATCTATGCACGGCCGGGCCACTTCATGCTGAACCTCATCGGGCCCGTCCCGCGCGCCAAACTGCTCGACGGCAGAACGCTGCCCGCGTGGCCCCTGCCCAACGTATGGCTGGGCGTGTCGGTCGAGGATCAGGACGCGGCTGATGAGCGGATCGGGTTCCTGCTCCAGTCGCCAGCCGCGATCCACTGGATCAGTGCCGAACCGCTGCTGCGGCCGCTCGACATTCGCCCCTTTCTGGCCCACGACTACAGCGAGTGGCAGCCCACCGGCGAACCGTGTGCGGTCTGTGGCGTCTACACGAACGGCATGCACCACCCGTACGCAGTTGGCCTCGACTGGGTGGTCGTCGGCGGCGAATCCGGTACCAAGGCCCGCCCCATGCATCCGGAGTGGGCCCGCAGCTTGCGCGACCAATGCACCGCCGCCGACGTGCCGTTTCTGTTCAAGCAATGGGGCGAATGGTCGCCGATCTCGCAGATCGCGGACAGCGATGGCTACTACGATCCGAAATATGGTAGCGTCAAACGTGATGAGTATGACGAGCGCCCACCCAAGAAGGCTGTGGCCAGCACCGTGCTGCAGCTCGACGGCCGGCAGGAATTCGCCTTTCCCGTGGGCGCGATGACCTGCTTCAAGATCGGCAAACGAACCTCAGGCCGCTTGCTCGACGACCGGACGTGGGATGAGTATCCGACTGCACCGGAGACAGAATCGGTGCTGGTTGATGGCGCGCCGGAGGCCATCCGACCGGCCGCCGAGGAAACCTCCGCATGAGCAAGACCGAATGGCACGACCGCCTGCAGAATAAAGGCGGTCCACCCGAATTGGCTGATCTACTGGACCAAGGCACACCCGAGCCCGCCTCGTCCGCCAAATTGGAGGCCATCCCCACACGCCTGTATCACGGTACTGCCGGCCGCTGGCTGGACACCATCCTGCAACAAGGCTTGCTGCCCCGCGTCAAACTGGAACAATCCAATGGCCGCAACAGCGAGGGCAATTGGGAGCACTCGGTACCCAGCCACCCGGAGCTTGTCTACCTGACCAACGCCTACCCGCTGCATTTTACCGGGGCATCGCTGCTGGAGGATGAGACCAATGGCCTGATCGTTGAAATCGATACGACGAAGCTCGATCCCGACCGGTTCCGGCCCGACGAAGATTTTCTGGAGCAGGCCACACGTGGGCATGATGATCTTGATCCGAACATGCCGCTGGCCGTGCGCAATCGGCATTACCGGGATCGGATCGCGGACTACGAGGCCCTGCCCTCGCTCCAGCATCTGGGCACGGTGGGATACGCAGGTTCGATCCCCTTTGCTGCCATCGCACGGATCATGGTCGTGGAGACGAGCGCCATCGGCCGCTTGATCATGTTGGGGTTCGATCCTGTGATTTCGCTCGCCAACTACCGCCACGCCGGTTCCTTCTACCGCTCTGGCACGCGGTGGATGTTTGGCGACACCGATCTGATCTACGATCTTCCGGCTCGCTTGAAGCCCGCCCTCTCGCGGGAGGGGATCACGACCTACGTTCGCGACGAGCTGCTCAAGTTCCGGGCCGCTGCGAAGACTACCCGCCAGAGATAGGCTATGTCCGTCCCGTCCGACAAAACCTCGGCCCTCCCGCTTGCGACCCCGGTCCCCCGCGATCTGGTGGTGCGCGTCGGTCGATTGGCTGGTTTCGCCATCTACTTCGTAGGCGACCGCGCCTTTTACAAGCAGCGCCCCGGTGTCCCTAGTCTCGTCCCGGGCGCTTCGGTTGCGGTTGGCGAGGAGGTGGA
This sequence comes from Betaproteobacteria bacterium, assembly GCA_003153335.1. Classification (GTDB taxonomy): domain Bacteria; phylum Pseudomonadota; class Gammaproteobacteria; order Burkholderiales; family Casimicrobiaceae; genus PALSA-1005. Next base: position 44,474 of record PLYG01000275.1, read on the forward strand.
GGTCGAGTTCTCTTTGCCGCTGGTGATGCACCGCATCCTGATCCGGGCGCCCAAGTTGGTGCTGCTGCAAGACGGCACCCAGTATTTGTGTGCACTCAAACCAGCCCAGCAGCCGGCGCGCGGCAACTCCATCGTGGAGGCCGTCTTCCGCGCTTTCGCTGACGCCAAGGCCAACGCGCGGGCGGTGGCGTGAACATTCGTGGCCTCGGAACCGAATTCGTTAGAATCCGGCCACCGCCGCGCGCTTACGCGGCGCCGCGATCCATCACAGAGGCAAGGCCCAACCCTTTCCTCTCTCGGAGTTACCTATGAAACTCGAAATAACTGTTCCCGACGGCAAATGCGGCAAGTGGGCCGTCGAAACGTTTGAAATCACCGAGCGCGACGCCTCGTATTCCCGCGTCCGAGAAGTTCTGCGGCCCGGTTCGATGGTCTCCCCCGGCATCTACAAGCGCCTGATGCGTGGCAATACGGTCGTGATGAGCAACACCCAGATGGAGGTCCGGACCAATCGACCGGTCATTCACGCTGCTACCGGTCGCGTCCTGATCAATGGACTCGGGCTTGGGATGGTGCTGACTGCCATCCTGCAAAAGGACTGCGTGCACGAAGTCTGGGTGATCGAAAGCAGTGTCGAAGTGATCCAGTTGGTCGGCCCCAGCTTCACCGACCATCGGGTGCGCATCATCCACGCCGACGCCATGACCTATGTGCCTCCCAAGGGCGTTCGCTTCGATGTGGTGTGGCACGACATTTGGGACGGCATTTCCGCAGCCAATCTCGACGAGATGATCGTGCTTCATCGCCGCTACGCCCAACGCACGCGCTGGCAAGCATCGTGGGCTCGCGCGGAATGTGAAGAACTGCGCCGCCGGGATCGCAAGTTCGAGAGCAACCTGCTGTACGGTTGATCGACTTACGGCCATCGCGCCTCTTCTTTTCCATCCCCCTCAAGCCCATCGACTTCGTCTGTGGGCTTTTTTCATGGCGTTTGTACGATGAGCGTCCGTGGTTCCCCAACGCGCAACCGCTAAAACTCACGGATTCCACTGTTTTTCTGGGCAAACTGATGGTCTTTTGCCTGGTTACACCGGTTGCCTCTCCGCGAATGGGTGTTTCCGCCGGGAAATTGCTCGGCACGTACCCAACTCCCGTGGGCGAGACAAATGCCCGTGTTGATGGGCGCTGCCCCCAAGCGCCACCCCTGCGCCACTATTCGGTCCCACCCTCGCGCGCCGATGATGAGGAGGTCGGGCTGGTCATTTCTTACTCAATCAACCCGTGATCCTCCGCCGGCCACATCCGCACGTGGGTTCGGAACGCCCCCTCCAAGTTATCCGGTTATTTTTCCACAGAAGCTGTGGATAACTGCTGGCGACCGGCGGTTGCGTCGGTTGTAATCTTGCATATTGCACTAGGTGCAATGTGCATAGTGCAATGCACATTCCGTGATCCGATCACGGTCGTGTGAGCCCGCCTCGACCGCCATCAGCGCCGCCGCCGCATCGCCTGCCGGCGCGCGAACCCCCTTATGTTCCGACGTGACGCATTCCGTGGGCAATGCCTACTTCCATCACCGAGGAGCTTCCCATGAGTGCCAACATCCCGCTTTCCTTGCGCAACCGCGTCAGTGGTGCCGCGTTCAAGACTAACCCGTACCGGATGCTGCTTGCCCGCTATCTGCTCAACAATGGCGGGTATGCGGTTTATCCAATCTCGTACAACGTTTCGCTCTCCAATGTCGATACGGACTGGGACACGGCAATCGCCAACGTCCGCAAATTCGAGCATGTCCAGCCCGATGCCCTTCGCTCCCGCGCAATCATGGCGGAAGCACAAGAAGACTTCGATGAAACTACCCTGTGGAACTGGGCCACCGAATCCATGGCCTCGACCCTCTCCGACACAAGTTGCTATTCCTCATACAGTCCCGCAACTGCCAAACGGTTCGCCTTTCCCCACGGACCGGGCAAACGCATCCTGCAGCGGCGCCGGACCACAACCTGCTATCCGGCCGGCAAGACTTCGCTCGGAACCGAGGTGGTATTCGACGGTTATGCCGATGAGCAGTACGAAGCCAAGTTCGAGTTGCACGGACGTGGGGGGAAACATCTCGTCATTACCCACTTCGAAGGAGTTGCCCTCGCCAACCAGTCCTCTGCTGCTCTGGCCGAGGAACTCCTGCGCCACGACAGCTTTGCTAATGGCGGAAAATCCAACGATTGGTGCCGCAAGCTCGCCGGCATGATCGAGGAATGGGATACCTCATTTTCGCGCGCAAGTGTAGAACGCGAATTCGAGTATCAGTATTCCTACTACCTCGGCCAAGCAATCAGCGATCTGTATGAGACCCGGCAATCTAAAGTCAATCTCGGTCGTTTTGCCCGACGCGTCAGGAATACCCTGCCCCAGCGCGCCAGTGCCTACAACTGGTAACACCATCGCCGCCTGACCCGCCCCGCCATACGACACCGCAACGGTGTCGCTCTCCCCTTCCCTCAAGCCCATCGACTTCGTCTTTGGGCTTTTTTCATGTTTTCGGCCGGCGCGGACTTTACCCATCGCCGTACGCCATCTCCGGAGCAATGTCTTCGTCATCCGCCATCCCGGCCTTGACTACTTCCTGAAGGGACGCTCCATGCTCAAAAGCTATCTGTTATTTGCCTTCATTCCCGCCCTTTTCATGGCCGCAATGCTCGGCAATTCAATCTACAACCGCTGGCACTTCCGTCGCTCCTGCAAAGTCCTCGCCCGGATGCCGACCAGTCCCATGAACCTGATGCCGCCCCGCCGTTTCGATGTCGTCGTTGGTGATTGCTTCAATGCCGTCCGACCCTTTGCTCCGCACGAAGTGGTCACGTTCTGCAACGAACCTGTTGTCGTCATCCGCAACGATGGTGCAAGCGGCCGTGTTCGCACTCTGAGCACGCCACCTCGCGAGATCGAACCTTTCTTCTGGGTATTCGAAGGCGAACCGGTTGTCCGTGCTGCCCGCTCAACCTGCTGAAGGAACTTCACCATGCACCTGATCTCCTGTTTCAACGAGCGCACCAAACCTGTCCGTTCGAAGGGCTTGCTCTTGTGTCTGAACGCCTCTCCGAAGGTTGCCATCGAACAAGAGGACCAAATCCTCAAGTTCCAAGGCGGCTACGTTCAGGTCTCGCGCTGCACCAAGGGCGAACACTGGGCGCACATCGTCACCCACGACGGCGAATGCACCGACGAATCGATCTTCGAATCGGTCAATCGGCGCATCACCACCGTCAAGGTCAATGGCAACCCACTGCTGCTGGATCGCCTGCCGAACCTGCTCAAGGTGTCGCTGAAGATCGCGCCTGCCTTGCCCAGACACGGTGCCGCTGAAGTCGCTGTCCAGAAATCCGGTTGGGCCATCAGCTTCCCCGGTGCATGGACGGTGCTTGAAGAAAACGCAGGCGGCTTTTCTTTTCGGGTCCGCGTGTATTCCAGCGTCACCGAAACCCGCCTTGACCGAGCCTACCCGGCCACTGTCATCGGCGAGTTTCCCGCTGCGCATCTCGAAGAACTCGAAGTCCTCGTCTCTCCACCGCTGCTCGCGCGTTCGCCTGTCTCGACCGGCAAAACGTCGCAACCAGCTTTCGCCTAAGGCCAAAACCAATGCTTGCCTCTAACGCTTCACCGATCTTCCGCATCCTCGCTTTTGCCCATGTCGCCAACGCACAAGGCTTCTCGATCAGGAACATCGAGCCCGGCCATCTGCGCGCAACCCGTGCTGAACTGTCCTGCGATGTAACCCTCCGCAGCGACGGCAAATTGCACCTGCACGGCAAAGATGGTCCCGCAGTCTTCTCCGCACTCTGCTGATCCCCGTTGTCCCGAACCTGACCGCTCTTAACCACGAAGGAGTTCACCATGAATGTCGCCAGCCCTCTCGGCGTCAGTATGTTTTGCCGTGCAGCTCGTGCCGTCGGATTCAGTATCTGCATTCCGATGGTTCCCGGTCCCGTCATAGCCCAACGCGGTGATCTTCGCCTCGAAGCTAACGTTTCCGATTCCGGCGTAGTCGAGATTTCGGGCCAAGGCAGCTACCTTGCCTTGACCGAAATGTTTCCGCCGAAGCCCGCCAGCTAAGCACCGCCAAGTTAGCGGTCGCTCTAAATTCCCCTCCAGCCCATCGACTTCGTCTTTGGGCTTTTTTTATCTTCCTCCGTTGGGCATTACCCGTACAAAGCCACAGATTTCTTGCGTTTCTTCGCTCGAAGTCATTTCATTTTTCTTTCCGAAGGAGTTTCTCCATGCGTTTTCTCTCGCTCAATTCGTTTGTCCACTTCGCGAATGCCTTCGGTTTCGATGTCAACTTGACCTCGACTCCCGGTGTTCTCGTCGCACAACGCGGCTCCGATGTTCTCGAAGCCAAATTCGACGGCAACGCTGTTCGTGTTTCTGGCCAAGGTTTCGACGTTCGCAATGTCTTTTCCGCGAAATCGAAGTCTGCCTCGACCGCCAACGTTCGTCCGTTGTTCCCGAAGCTCTCTGCCTACGCGTATTGAACTTTTCTGGAACTTTCTCCTAAAGCTACGCGACTTTGCTCGCTTGCATTGTTCTTGCTCACGCGATTACTTTCTTGCGCTCCAATTTCGGATGCACTTCTCGATGAAGGTTCCACCTTCTTTTTCTGATCTCTCGCTTGCCGAGTTTTCAGTTTCCATTTGAGCCTGCACTTGACCGCTGCGCTCTCCGCGATGCTCTTTCGCTGCTTCGTTTTCTGTTGCATCGATTCTTTGACCAGCTTCTTGGTTCCGTTTTTTCTCTTTACAGGTTTCTACCTGATTTTTTCTTCCTTCCCCTCAGCCCTCGAACCTCGTTCTTGGGCTTTTTTAATTGTGGCGCCGAAATTTCATTACCTCCTGTGCTGTTATAGGTCTGAAAAGAATGATTGGCATCGCACTGGTGCTGCCCTCAAGCGCGGCTTGCCGACTCTCAAGGCTGTTGTGCTGTAAAGCCCGTCTCGGCTGTCAGCTTTATCTACCCCCGCAGCGCATTTCCTGAGCAACGCCAATCGTCAGTCACTTCCGACTCGACGCCTTTGTAGACCTTCCGCGACCTCACGGCCGCATAAATCTGGAGATCACCATGAAGCTGATGCCCCTGTCTTCCCTGCTGGTTCTTTCGCGCAACATCGATGCGTGCATTCTGGATGTTCAGCGTGCCCTCAACTCGTTGCGCCTCCTGAACGACAAGAGCGCTTGCGGTCAACTTTCCATGTTCGGTCTCGACGTTCTGGAGCAAACGCTCATGGACGCCAAGGCTGACCCGGAAACGGCTCCGAAATGGCTCGCGCATGTCTCCGCTGATTCCTACCTGCTTCGCGCCACCGTGAAGCAATTGATCATCGAAAACCTGCGCCCCGGCTTCACCATGACTCTCGGTGAAATCACGCGTCGCCCGAAGCAGATCACCGCCGACCATCGCCACGTCAATGTCAAGCGCAGCACCCGCCGATTCACGCGGATTGCTCTCAGCGCCTGACCCTCTGTACGCCATCCCGGCGCTCCGACTGCGTGACTCACCGCACGCGTCGGTCCTCTTCCCCTCAGCCCTCGAACTTCGTTCTTGGGCTTTTTTCATGGCTGGACGCAATCGAGTGACTGGACCGAGGTTTTCTTATCACTCGCCGTTGAACATTTCGGCAGCAATGGGCGGCGTTACCAGATTTTCTCCCCTTCCGCGTGCAGAGATTTTCGTGCAAGCGCATTCCCATCAGGCGTCATACCGCGTTTCTGGAGCACCCCGCCGGCTCCACCCGTGTCACCTCCCTCTACCTGCACGCATAGGAGTCCCCATGCAAGCCCTTGATCGCTTCTGTTCTACCGCCCACAACCATGGATTCAATCTCGCCATCAGCGCAGTGCCCGGCCGCATCATCGCCGAGAACGCTGATCGCCGGGTCGAGGTCCAGCTCATCGGCAACGATCTCCAACTCATCGCCGGCTTCGACGCCGCGATGCAACAACTCTTCTTCAACGTTCCGCTCACCGCGAACGACTGAAGTGGACTCGAACCATTTCCGCGCCCCTGACCTCCCCCGGTCCGGGGCGACTTTTTTTGTCCAGAGCCTGCCGACCGTCTCGACCGGCATTCTCTCCGCCCGCATCACATCTCCAGCACAACGCCCTTCCACTCCAACAAGGATTCCCATGAACACTGCCGTCGCTTCACCCGTCGCCGTGATCGAAAACCAGCCGTGGGTTCCTGCATGTGGAGGCTCCGAGAAACCCTCGACCACCCGCGCTGGACGCCTGATCCAGTATGTGTGGCAACCCGAGACCGGACTGCATCGCTATCTCGATCTGCAGACCAAAGCCATTCTGCCGGTGTCATTCGATCCCGCTCTTGACGGTTCTCCCGATGATTCTTCACTCTGGCGTCCCTTCAGTGCATTCTTTCTGCACCGCTCGCCGCCGATTCTCACCGTCGTACTTGCCACCTGTCCTCCGCAGGGTCCAATTGTGAGCTGGCAATCGTCATTCGACCTCCCGGTCCGACGCGGCTCCGTTTACGATGTCACACCGACCGTGCTCAACGAAGGTCGCCGTGCAGACAATCACGACGACTTTTCCGCCATGCTCGGCCGCGTAACCGAGAGTGGTACGCGCGTCAGTTGTGATGTTGACAGCCGCGACCAAGCCCTGCAGATCGCCGATGTCGTTTCACGGGTACTGCGTACCGAGGCTCCGGCTTTGGTTTGCAACATGCCGCTCTATCAGTTCACCGCTGCTCGCGAACTGCTGAAGACTTTCGGAGGCAATCCAGAGCTACTGACATTGGAGATGAAGATTCTCGCCTTCGGCCATCAACAACCGTCCTCGTACAACTGGTAATCCCAGCGCCCGCTTCTGCGGCTTCCCTCCCACCTGCCCATCGACCTCCGTCCTTGGGCTTTTTTTCCGTCTGCAGGGCCCGGCGCAGCCGGCGGCCGGAATGGGCGCCAATCGTTTTGAACGGAAGGCCACACGTAGGCGGGAGCGCCATCCCCGAACGGGGCGGACGCCGCCGCCTTCACCTGAGCGGGGTTGTCGTGGACTGCGACAGGGCCTTCCTCGCCACCGCCCTATGGAATTGATCTGCGCAAAACGGGGTGTCCTGCGCAGCATCGGCTGGCATTGGAGCGTTTCCCTTTGACCCGGTGGGCCACATTCGAGAGTCACTCCGGTACTGCCGCGTCCACAACTGGCTTTCTGCCCCACCGGCTTTTCCCATGTGCCCGGTCTCTTGTGCGCCGGGGTCCGTGATTCCCTGTCCTGCCCCGGCGCACTGGTCGTGCGCTTTGTCGCGTCTTCGGGGGCTCTGCGCAGCCCCGGCCGCCATGGGGCTCATTCCGATTCGCCCGGTTGGGCCACATTCAAAGGTCGCCCTGGTCCTGCCGAGCACCATCGCGCTTTGTTTCGCGGAGGGCTTCGCGCAGCGGCAACGGTCTTCGGGCCGCATCCATTTCTCCCGGAAGGCCACATTCGACCGTTGCCCCGGTCGTGCGCAACACCGCCGGCGTTGGTGGACCCGCCTACACCTTCGGCTTGCCGGCCAGCTTCTTCTGCCGGGCCACGATCTTCTCCACCTCGCTACGTTTGGCGGCACGTTCGGCGTGGCCGGCTTTGTGAGCAGCATCGACTTCGGTGAGCAGCTTCTGTACGCCGGCCACCCCGAGCTTGTTGTGACTCATCGTCGCCACCACGAAATTCCGGCCAGTGCCAATCAGCCGACCACGCCACTCGATGAGCTTGACCGCAGCCCGAATGACTTCCTTGACTTGGTCGGCTGTGTCCCGAAAATTCATCTTCGACGAGGTCCGTCTCGACGCCCCTTTCAGGGTCAAATGTTCGGCGTCCCAGATGATTTTCCCGTCCGCCTGTGTGCTTCGAATTCGCCACCGAACTACCCGCCAACGGACCTCGTTTATGACCACTTTCCCGGTCGATTTGCGCGTCTCCACCAGCAGGCTAATGCGTCCCGGCTGCTTCGGCTGCAGACTTTCGAGCACCTTTTTGCACTGCTGGAGTCCTTGGTCGGCCATCCCGACGCAAAAACGGAGCGCCTCCACCTGCTCGATGATGCTGTCGCTGAACTGGTCCTTCTTCATCGTCTGCCGCCTGCTTTCGGTTGCCTGCCTTGTCGTTGAACTGGAGACCATCCGGGGGTAATAATGTTTAGGCAGTGACATGTACCATCGGTAACTGCGTATTCCGTGAGGAAACCACGGAACGTGTCTTGCACTAAGCGCATTGCGCTTTGCATGTTGCACCTACCGCAAGGCGCAATATGCAGCTTTCGAGCCCCAAACCCCTTCCGGTCCTGCTGTTTCTTGCACTATGTGCATTGCACTTTGCACCTTGCACTAAGCGCATTGCACCTTGCACTATGCACTTTGCGTTTAGTGCAAACGTGCCGTTTATTTCTGTTATCCTGCGCTCATTGTAATATCACCGGAGTGATACGAATGCAACGCACCGTAATTGGTTTGGACGTGGGTCACAGCGCGGTCAAAGTCGTCGCGTATTCGCGCCTCGGTCGCTCCGAAGTGATGTTTCCAACCTTCGTGACGCCGGCGATTGCGATCACCGGCGACCCCAATGAGAAGGCTAAGTGCGATCAGGAAACTGTCGTTGTTGACGGTTCCGCCTACTTCTTTGGCGACTCGGCGGCGGCCCAAGGGCGCATGAAAAACGTGGTCGGCCTCAACGCGGACTGGATCGAAACGCCGGAATATCGTGCGTTNNATGCTCGGTGCGATGCGCAAATTGACCGACCTCGGCGTGCCCGGATTGGCCGAGCCAATGATCGTTGTCGGCCTCCCTGCCGCCAGTTACGGGCACCGCAAGGACCAGTTGAAGAAGATCGTGGCCGACTTGTTCCCCGGTTGCGAAACCATGGCTCAGCAGCAACCTGCCGGCGCCTTGTGGGCACACATCCTCCACGACACCGGCGCGCCGCGCCGCGAATACAACCTGCCCGAGCAACGCTGGGGGGTTGTCGAGGTCGGCCATTTCACGACCGACTTCCTTCTGATGTCGTTGGGCCGCTTCATTCAGGCCCCCAGCGGCTCCCCGCCGGGTGTCAGCACGGCGGTCGATTATCTGGTTCAGTCACTGCATCAGGCGGGCATCATGGCCAGCCCCGAGATTGCGATGAACGCCATGAAGCACAACTTCATCATCATCAAGGGCGAGCGCCGTGATGTGAGTGAGGCGGTGGCCGCCGCCTCCAACCTCATCGCCCAGAGCATCATCGACGAGTCCCGCAAACGGTTTGGCGAGGAGGTCGATTTCATGGATGGTGTGGTCGTCGCCGGTGGCGGGGCGAGTCTGATCATCGACCGACTGCAGGAACTTGGCTGGACCCACGCCAAGATCGCCGACACTCCCACGAGCAAGCCCCGCTTCTCGGTGGCCGAGGGGTTCGCCCGCTACGGCAACGGCATGCTGTTGATCGAGCAGCAGCAGGCGCGCAAGCGCGCCTGAGCTGACCAAGGAGCCTGCTCATGCTCGGCTGGATACGCCCGAAAGACACGCCGTTGCCCGCCCAATATCGGGTCAACCTCATCATCAAAGACCCCGAGGTGATTGCGCTGCTGGTGCGCGGGGCTCCCCACGGCAAGATTACCAGCACCCTCTTGCACTTGATGCGCCATGGGTATGACCGGATGGTCGCGAACAAGGAATTGGTGCCCTCCGACTTTCTCACCGCCGAGGAAATGGACTCCCTGAAACCCGGTAAGAGGGTTGGGCGCCGCGCCACCCGCGACACGACGCCAACGGCGCCTCAGGCACCAACCCCACCGCCGCCAGCTCCAGCGGCAGGCAACGCACCGCCGACGGGCCCTGCGCAGCAACCTCGGGCAGCTACCGCGCCGCCACCGGCGCCCGCAGCTCAACCGCAAGCGCCGGCGCCCGCCGCCGGTCCACCCGAATTCCTGATCGATGAGGGCGCGGCCAACGTGCTTCTCAACGCGCGGGGATAAATCCAATGCTTGCCGTGTCCGGACCACGGTTGGCGTTCGTCATGTCCGGATGCTCAAAGGAGCTACAGAACCATGATCAAGCAATCTGAAATCGTCGATTCGATCCACGCAGACCTTGATGGTCGGGTCACCAAGAGCGATGTGCGTCGTGTGCTGGCCGGTCTGGCCGAGCGCGTCAAGCATGGCCTCGCCAAAGGTGGCCAGTGCGTGGTGCCGGGCGTCGGTCGCGTCAAGCTCGTCGTGCGCCGGGGCCGGTCCGGCACCATCGCCATCGGCAGCGCTGCCGGCAGCAAGTACAAGACGAAGGCGAAAATGGTGCCGAAGATGGTCTTCGCCAAAGCCGTCCGCGACGCTGCGGGCAAAAACAAGGTCGCCAAGACCGCTGCAAACTGAAGGAAACGCCATGGACACATTGACCGCAAACCACCCGGCCACACCGGCAGGCGCCGCTGTCGCCGGAGACCCCGCCGCAGCAGTCGGCAACACCGCCGGTATCACGACCATGCACGAGCACACGCCGCCGCTGACCGGCAGCGAAGGGCAGGAATCCGGCCCGAAGCGCAAGTCGCCGGAAGAGAAGATGGCGGACCTGAACAACAAGATGCTCAAAGCGCACAAGTCGTTCGCCCCGCCGGCGGAACGGCGCAAGGTTGCGCTGGACCTGCTCGACGGCATGCGTGACCATGTGCGGCTCGCTACCAATCGGGTGCACCTGCCCGATGCCGACGTGGACCAGTTGATCGAGGGCTTCGTCAACGCCGGCATCGCAGCAGCCACTTCGTGATCTTCGAAGGGCTAGCATCGCGCACCCCCGTCGGCGCCGAGCCGGCGGGGTCGCGATGAATGCGCCAGATGCCAGTCCGCATGGTAATTCGCCAACTGGCGCTCTGGGTCGCCCTGACCTGCGCCGGGCTCCAGACACTGCCGGTGGCCGCTGGTGATCTCGCGCCACGGTCCCAGCGCTTCAAGGCTGTCTTTGAGGCGGTGCGCCTGCGCGACAAACTCTTCGACGAGGGATTCAAGGTCACCGACAAAGTCTCGGTGCAAGCCACTGCGACTGTCTATGACCCGCCGCTGCGTGTCCGTGACATGCGCGTGGCCGAGGCGATGGACGCGGTCACCTGCAGCGCAGACCCTGATCGACTACTTGCGCGCCAACCTCACCAGCACGGCCGACAAGATCGCGACCTTCTGGTGGCCGACCGAGCGCGCAAGCCTCCTCCAGCGGATGCGACAGCCCGGCGCGTTCCGCAAGAACCGTGAGCTGCTGGAGGCGCATCCGGATGCGGTCATCTTGGGCGTCGTCTATCAAGCGTCCACCGCGTCCGTGCTGTTGGCGCGCGGGCGCGGCGCTGTAAGCGCCCCGATGCGGCGTGACGGCGACCGCTACTTCTTGGTCAGCAAGCCCGATGACGGCTGGCAGTTGGCCGTAGTCGAGGCCGCGTTCTTCATGCCGCTCGACCCCGATCCCGAATAAGCACCAGCGTTACTGACTATAATCGACCTCACCATGTCTACAACCACCTCCGCCACTACCGCACTGCCCGTGCAACCGCGGGCGCCGACCGCCTCCATGGACCCGCGTGTGCAGGGCTGGATTACCGCTTTCAGAAACGAGCACCCGCTGCACAACCATTTCCCGGTGCATTTCGACAACGGCGCGTTTGTCGGTGAGTTTGTCGGAGTGTGTTCCGCCTGCGCACAGGCCGTCAGCCCGGATATGGTCCATGGCCGGGTGATGCGCTCGACGGCGACCGTGGTCACGGTCGAGGGCAATAGCTACTGCGAAAAGTGCGAGTGCATCACACACCACGAATGTCGGTTCCGCGCCGTCGGCAAGACGTACTGTGTTGAGTGGGCCGGGACTGACGGCAAGTGGTACCAGAAGAGCTACAACCCCCCCTCGCTGTGGAAGAAGATTTTCTTATGAACTACCGCCGCCAAACTTACGCTTGGAGGCGGTTTCGCAGCGGTGAAGCTGCAGCGGTCGGTTCCCGACCGAAATTCTGCGCATGACTCTTGCCCGCGATCTCGCGCAACGCCCAGTCGAGCACGACCTGCGCCGAGGCGACATCGCGCGGCAATACACAGCCGCAAGGGCACGTATGCGTGCGCTCGGACAGTTGTTTTTTGCGTTGCGCACCGCAGGCCGGACAGGTCTGCGAGGGTTTGAGCCGTTTCGTCGGCGCCGTCAAGAACCACCCACCAGTTTCTTGCACTTTGTAGGTGATCAATTGCATGAGCAGCGCCGGTGCGGTATCCAACATCTCCCGGTTGAGATTGCGTTGCCGGCGCACATCCACGCCGGGTGCTTCCATGGTCCCGGCGGCCGAGGCCGTCAGGGTCTTGATGTCGAGCGCCTCGGTGGCAAAGACCGCGACTTCGCTGGCGATACGTGCAGCAAGCTGATGATGGTGATCGAGGCGTTTGCGCCCGGACTGTCCGCGATGGGCGGCGAGGCGGGCGGCGGCCTTGCGCCACCGCCGCGACCCCCGGCGCTTGGCCGCTACGGCCTGCGCCAGAGCCACCTCGGTCGCCTTACGCTGTTGCCACCAGCGCGGATTGACAACCGTTTCGGTGCCGCAGTGGCCGTCCACAATGGTCAGCAGGTGTTCGGTGCCCCAATCAGCCGCCACCGCAGCGGGGCCGCCGACGCGCACCGGTGCGCATTCGATGGTCAGGGACAGTCGCCAATCCCCATGGCTATGTTGCAGCTCGCAGGACTTGATGGTGCCGCCCTGCCGGGCCTCCCCGCGCGCCTTGATCAGGCCCACGCCCTGCAGCCGCAGGGTGCCGTGGCGCCAGTTCGCGCCGGGTGTGAAACGCCAGCCGTCGCCATGCTTCTTGTAGCCGAAGCCGGGCATCCGGGTCAGCGACTTGAAGCGCGGGAAGCCCGGCGTTTGTCCGGCACGAACGCGGCGAAAGAATGCGCTGAACGCTTTGTCGAGCCGGCGCAGGGTGATCTGCTGCGCCGAGCAGTTCATCGTTGCCCACGCTTCGGGCAACGTTGCTGATTTCGTCAACGCCCTGAAGACCAACACGTCTCGACTGTTGCGCCAGCGTCACGCCGCCCATCTCGCGGCGTTCTATCATGAGCCCGTACTCTGGAGTCGCAGCTACTGCATTCTCTCAGTCGGCGGTGCGCCACTGGCGGTGCTGCGCCGCTACATTGAGCAGCAAACCGTACCCGCCTGAACAGCAACTTCGCCGATTCCCCCGCGCCCAATGCGTGGCTTGGACGCGGCCCCCTAGGCATTTCTCGGTGGAGCCGACCCGCTTTGCCGTGGCCCTGCGAATATGGCAGCCGTGGTTCGCGGGTGCGGAACCGACCCCGGCGCCGGGGTCGGAAAACCAAGCACCGTTGTTCGAAGACACTTCCCAGCTATAACTGCTGCTTCGCGGCGCGGGTCTACCAGCGCTCGGCGGTGGTGACGATCCCATCGACCATGACGGTCCGGACGTTGGCCGCGCACAACCCGCGCGTGACCAGTATCCCGTCCTCAGCCCGTTTCCCGATGGGTACAGCCTTCACCAGCAGATAGGGTGACGAGGCCACCCCACATTCCTTGTCGTCCGCGCCGTGTTCGTGGGCCAACAAAGCATCAAGCCGGGCATCGAGGGCGTCAGCCGGGTTGTTGGCGTCCGGGGCTTGGGTGCGGGCCTTGACCGTGTAGTGCCGCGCCACGTCGTCCGGAACGGCAATGCCATCGGTGGTCAATGGCACATACAGCATGCTGTTGTGGAAGCGCTGCTTTTCGTGGTCCACGAACTCGCGCAGAAAATTCTGCGCATGCGCCCGCTGCTCCCACTGCTGGAGTGGTCCCCCTGCGGGCATCGACACGCCGATGAACAGTCCCACGACCAGCGAGAGAGTGACGGCAAGCAAGTCGCCACCGCGCTTCTTTTGCTGGATATTGTCAGCCATCGCTTCCTCCGATCAAACTACCATTTGGCAGCCGTGCTCAACCCACCGCCGCCGGTATATGCGCTGGTCCGAATGCGGTTCGAACACAACCCGCGCGCAACGAGCACGCCATCGCTGGCCTGCTTGCCGATGGGAACCGCCTTCACCAGCAGGTACAAGGACGGCACTTGGATGCAATCGCCGCCGGGGGTTGCCGGCAGAGATGCGGTAATCAGCGCATCCAGCGCAAGGTCGTCGGCGTCTGCTGGAACCGTTCCGTTGGGCGCGCTGACGCGTGCCGTGAACGTGTAATAGGACGCAACATCGTCGGGCGTTACCGCGCCAATGGCGGAAAGCGCGGCACTGAAACTCCGCTGGTCGAGCAACGTGCGTTGCTCGGCACCCAATACGTTCACGATGAAGGATTGGGCACTGGCGCGCCGGGCCTTGACCATGTACGACGTGTACGCCGGCAGCGCGACGGCGGTCAGGAGCCCGATTACGAGAACGGTGATGAGCATTTCGATCAGAGTGAAGCCCCGATTGGTGTTTCCAGGTTTGAACATGGTTTCCTCATGTGATACCGGCCCTCGGCACCGAGCTTCGGATCAATTGTTGGGTAACGCTACGAAACAGTGCCTTGGCGTTTGTGGTGATAGATCAATTTCGAATACGGTATGGTCAAGGGCGCTCTAGCGGCCCCATGCGTCCTCCAGTTGTCCTTTGATGGGGCTGACCACGGCCGCGTAGCCGCCAATGCGTTGGAGCACTTCCTGCAGTGCCCGGAAGGCTGCGTCTGGGGTAGCGCCATAACCAACTGGCTCGCCTTCCAGATCAGCCCAGAAGTCAGCCAACTGCTCCGGGTCATCGGGGTCCGGAAAGTCCAGATCGTGTTGATCGAACGGCATCGCTGCCCAACCGCCAGCCTTCGGCCGGCGGTCGATGAAGATCGTGACCGGAAACGGCGGCACAAGTGCGACTGTGTCGCTGACCGGCGCGCGTGCGACGGTAGATGGAACATCAACAAGTTCATTCATCAGGCCGCCCTTCCTAAATTGAGATACCACTCGATCTCCGCGATGGCGGCTTCCGCCGTTCTCTGAACGGAGACCCGGTGCCCCACCTGTTGCAGCAGCGCCATCTTCCGGCGCTGCACGGGCGATGGCTGATTCCTCCCAGCCTTCATTTCGATGTACAAGCCCGCCCACCGCCCGCGCGGTACCGGGAGTTGCAGGTCAGGTATGCCCGCCTTGACGCCTTCTGCCTTCAACCGCTGCGCGACTTGCATTTGCCGCTTCTCGCCGTTCGGTACGGCGTAGAGTAGTTCCAGCAATGGGTAGCGCAGCAGGACCAGCGGATGATTGGCCCAGACGAACACCGCGCACTGTGCTTGGTGCTCGGGTGCGGCGCGGCGCGCTCGTTTGCCACCCGGACGGTGACCCGGAAACCGGAAAGTCATCTTCGCGGCACGTAAGTCGGCGACGGTCAGCACGGGTTGCAGTTCTTCATTTCTGGGCGCCCAAAAAAGGCATTGTCAATACGCTTGTTCGGTTTGGCGAACAAGGAGCAGTAAGTTTACGACAAAAACACCGGCACGAACGAATAAGCCATTTGACGTAACACTATAATGCGACGATGATGAACTCTGCCCCGCTCAAAAGCCGCTCGCGCGCCGTGCGCGGGCAGCACGTGCCACCGCCGCCAAGTTCCACTGGGACATGGCCAGCGCCGGCACTCGCCTTGGTCGTATCGCCGCTGCTGCCGCCGCCGCAGCCAGCGCTGCCGCCGCAAACGATTGGTGTGACCCGTGTTGTATTCGACCCACTCCAAACCGCGCTGGCCATTCATATGGGTGGCACCGGGGACCGGCGCGATGAGATCGCCCGTCTCTTGCTCAAGAACAGCCGTTTGCAGCGGATGATTGGCCAGCACGAATACGACCTCAATCTGCGCAATGAGCGCGACGAGATCGTGCAAAACACCGTGCTGGTCTTCCTCGACAAGTACCTCCATACCGTGCCGGGCAATGTGGTTGCCCTCGACCGCCCGGAAAACGTGTACATGCTGCTGTGGTCGGTGTCGCGCAACGTCGCCCTCGGCGTCAAGGGCAGCATGCTCTCGCACGACCATCGCTATCAGCCCCTGATCGCGCCCAATCATCGTGATCGCCGTTCGTTGCACTCCGTCGAAGAGGAGTTGCCGCTACCTGACTCCGCGCTCGATAGCGATATGTATCAGGATGACTTTCGCGATAAGGTCGAGTCAGCGATTGACCGACAACGTGCCGAAGACAAGCTGGGTCCGCGTTTCGCGGCGATGGGCAGCCGGTTCTGGGCCGACCTGACCAAGCAGAAACTGGAGCCCCCTCCGGGCGCCAAACCGGCGGGCGCGCGGGTGTTGATCAAGGAGGCGAAGGAGCTGCTCAGCATCCGGGATCGCCTGCACCTCTCCAACCAGAAGATGGCGCTGACCGTCGGCATCGAACACCCGTTGTTTTGCGCCTACATCTACGGACGCACCAAGAAGATTCCTGAACGCGTCATGCAACAGGCGCGCGACCTGATCCGCAAGAACGGCGACGCCAACAAGCAGATTCTGGCCCGGCTGGGCAAACGCTCGATGCGGCGCATCGTTGGTGATTGGCTCACGGGCCTCGGGCAGCGGCCGGATCAGCCTGGCTACACCGCGCTCGGGAAAATACTCAACGCGGACTGGCATACCGTGCGGCGGTGGCACGAGAACGAATTCAAGCCGCCATTGGCCAAGCTGCAGGTCCTCGAAGAGATGCTCTTCAATGTCATTCCCCGGCGCCGCTTGCTGGCCGCCTATTGTGGAACCGTGAAGTTGCCTAAGCAGACCAAGGACGAGCGGGCGTTGGTCGCGCTCAAGTCGCGCAAGGTGGCCGCGCAGGCCCCCGCACGGGCCACGAAGCCCGCTGGACGTTCAGACAAGCCCGCCCGCGCCACCCCCGTGGCGGTCAAGCGAGCCGTTGCCTCTCGTGGCGTCAGGAAAGCCGCAAAGACCGGCGACAAAGCCCCCACCTCCAAACGGGTCACTCCGCTACGCGGTCGATTGAAGGGTAAGGTCACGGCTTCCCTCACCAGTAAACGTGGTTCGCCAAAGGCGCAGCGCAAAGCAGTCGCGGTCCCGAAGCCGAAGCCGAAGATCAAGGCGAAGGCCGCGCCCAAAGGCAAGGGCAAGGTGACGGCCAAATCAAAGGCAGCGACACCTGCGCGGAAGGTTGCAAGTAAACCGCGCACCGCCGGCGTGCGGCGAGCTGTCCCCGGCAAACCGGTGGCCACGCGCCAATCGGTGAGCAAGCCACGAACCACGGTGGTGAAAAAGAAAGCCGCCGCCGTCAAGATCGTGAAACGCGGCAAACCAGCGACGAAGAAACCAAAGCCAGCAACTGCGATAAAGCGCAAGGCGGTGCCGGCAAGCAAGCGCAAGGCGAGGTGATCGGCATCATTGTTTGGAGAACTTCCCCCAGCCGTCGGTGGGGCAAAACAGCGGCGACAAGGGCCGGCGTTAGACAGAAACGGCGGTTACCTTGAGCGGAGGGGCCCTTGATGTTGAGGGCCCTGATGTTTTCTCGCGATCCGCATCGTTGTCCGCGCCATAGTCAACCGAACTGCAGCGTGCTGTCATTTGCGCCGACCAACATCGCCGACACAAGGAAGCCTCATGCAAGAAGAATCCACCACTCCCCCGGCCGTTGTTGACGAACCCGAAGACTGCGACTTCCTTGCAGCACTAGGCGCCGTTGTCATTCCGATACTCCCTCCGGGAGACCTCGCTGCCTTCAGTCGGGCCGACATCCAGTTCGCCGCAGTGCAGGAACCAACCGGAACCGTGCACTGAACACGGACGCCTGATTGCACCGCGCGAGAGCGACGGTCGCGGGTCAATGACCGCCTAGAGCCCATCGACTGCGTCCTTGGGCTTTTCCACGGCGGGACGCTGCCGCAGGTTGATTGCAAGTCTCCCCGTATTTGGGGATAATGGCGTCACAACGCTATTCGAAAGACCCGCATGTCTTCTTCCCTGCGTATCCGCAAATTTCAGACGCGCCTGCAAGGCGCCGCCGCGACGGAGGCGACGGCAGCCAGCACCATCACCGGCATGCTCGACGCCGAGTTGATGGCGTGGGATGTCAAGCATTTGATGGAGGTCGAAGAGGCCGTAATTCTGTTGCCGCAGGCGGAGCAGCGGGAGCGCTATGGTCCCCTGTTGGTCCGTGCGTCATCAACGCACGCCGTGGGCAATTGCATTGCGCGCGGCTAAACTGGGCCTTCTCGACGACGCCACGCTGCAAGCCTTGCGCCCGCAGTTCTTTGCCAAGCCGATTGTCGGTACGACGTTGCCATGATTTCATCGCTGAAAGTCTACGGCGAGTGGGATGACGACAAAGCGCAGAAACGTGGCAAGCGCGCCGCGCTCGATCTGACGACGTTGCGCCGCGTCCTGGTCAAGGTGCATGGTACCAACGGCAACGATTATCTGGTGCGTGGACACGTGGCACTGGATCAATACAAGCGCTGGAATGCCATCACCGCGCGACGCGACTGCAAAATGCAGTTGCATCTCGGTAGCTCCACCACTGGCTATGTGGAAGGCGAATCGTTCTTTCATCCGCCGGCACCCTGATCTGCACGCCTCAACGCGCTTTCTTCCCTACCCCTCAAGCCCATCGACTCCGTCTTTGGGCTTTTTTCATGGGCGGTCGATTACTTGGTCGGCGGCGACGGAAACTCGACAACGTAGTTGTCGCTGGCCGCGTAGACGTGCCAACTTCCGTCCTTGGCCGGGGCGGTGTAAACGGCAGTCCACTCTGGAGTGAGCTTGTCCTTGATTTTCTCGTAGAGTACGCGGGCCGAATCCTTCATCTGTTCGGCCGGGAGGCCGAGCAAACGAGGCATGTGTTTCATCTCGTCGATCTTGTCGAGCGACACCACGCTGAAGGTCGGACCGTCGAGCGTGGTGAATACCGCGTACTTCTTGGGCTCCCCGGTGGCGCCGAACATGCCCAGTTCCTCGCTGGCGCCGTAGCCGCAGACGTAGGAGCGCGAGTGCAAGTTGCCGGTAATGTGCTGCCCTACCATTAGCGCGCGGTCGTCATGCCAGCGCGCGGGATCACACTGCAGCCCGAACGATGCCATCAACCGTTGGCCGTTCACGATCTCGCCGTAGATGTCGGCGTCCGATTTCACAGCGGTGGAGCTTTTCATCAGGTATAGCGACGGGCTCTTCAGGGCGGAGATGGTCTTCCGCCGCCAGTCGGCTTCCGTCGTGTCGCGCGACATGAAGCTCAAGATGTCGAATGCCAGCGTCACTGTTGTCAGCGCGTTGCTGGCGGA
>PLYG01000057.1:0-2224 GCA_003153335.1 Betaproteobacteria bacterium
GGCATCCAGTGGTTGGCGCAGCCGGCGAGGTATTTGTCCCATGCCCACTTGTACTTGAACGGGACGAGCTGGTTGACGTCGGCCTGGCCGTTGATCACCCGCTTGTCCTCGACCTTCACGCGGGCGAAGCGCTGCGCGTACTGCGGCATACCTTCGCGCCGGGTCACGTCGAGGTCGTGCGCCAGATGCGCGCTCAAGTCGCCCGAGAGGTCCACGGAATTCAGCGCGGCCATCGCGCCGATAGCGCGCATCGCGGCGCCATACGCAGGCGCGGCCTCCTGCAGCAGCAGGCTGGCAGCGCCAGGCTTCGTGTGGCCGGCCGCAGTTGGCAACCGAGGCGGCTGGGGCGGCACTATCAAATCATCATCAAAACTCAGCATAAGTATTCTCCAAAACAGCTAGATGTCATTGCACCTGCCGGCTCGCTTTGTTCAGTGCAGGCGGCTCAGCTTGTTGTATAGATACTCGGGGCTGAAATCCGAACCGTTGTCCCACGCGAGCGTCGCCCTGCCGGTGTCCACATACAGTTCCGAAAACAGCACGCGGTCGCGCAGCGCCTCGTGTTCATCGCCCCACAAATCGTCTTCCAGGTCGATCAAACCCTCCTGGCCATTGTCGAACTTGAGCCAGACGCGGTAATCACCGAGATACCGCGCCGAAACCACTCCACGCACCTTGTTGCGAAGGATTTGAATGTCCATGCCTGCCTCCCGGTTGATTTGAAGAGAACCGCCTGTTTCTCAAACCCAGCTGCTTGCACAACTTTCAGCGCCTTTCGCTACTCCGCCTGACTGGCGCGGGAGCTTCGCCTGCCGTCGTCCGCACGCCGCGAAATCCATATTCGAAAAACCCGCCCGTCTGGACGGAGCCTACATCGTTGTCCTCTGTCCTCTGATCACTGGCACGCTTCGCAATCCTCGAACCCGGCGTCGCCCGGCTTGAGCATGCACACCGGCCCGGCGATGTCGAACGCGGCGGGCAGCATAATGGGCCCGGAGTTGGCGGCCGCCTTGCCCACGCCCGCATTGGTCGATGCGCTCATCGCGCCGGCGCCGCCGCTGGCGGATACCGCGTTCAGCTCGCCGCCCTTGCCGGTCGATTTTTCGGCGCTGGTCGCGGCCAGGGTGCGCAGGTAGTACGTGGTCTTGAGGCCGCGCTGCCAAGCCAGCTTGTACGTGTCGTCGAGCTTCTTGCCCGAGGCGCCTCCCATATAGATATTGAGCGATTGCGCCTGGTCGATCCATTTCTGGCGGCGCGCCGCGGCTTCGATCACCCACGATGTGTCGATCTCGAACGCCGTCGCGTACAACGACCGCAGTTCCGGCGGCACGCGGTCTATCCTGGACAGCGACCCGTCGAAGTACTTGAGGTCCGAGATCATCACCTCGTCCCAGAGGTTGCGTGCTTTAAGGTCATTGACCAGGTATTCGTTGACCACGGTGAATTCGCCCGACAGGTTCGACTTCACGAAGATGTTCTGGTACGACGGCTCGATGCACGCCGACACGCCGACGATGTTGGAAATCGTCGCCGTCGGCGCAATCGCCACGCAGTTGGAGTTGCGCATCCCGTGCTGCCTGATGCGCGTGCGCAAGGCATCCCAGTCGAGCGTCGCCGATTCGTCGACGTCGACATAACCGCCGCGTTCTTCGCGCAGCAGCCGGATCGTATCCTGCGGCAGGATGCCGCGGTCCCACAGTGAGCCCGCATAGCTCGCATAGCGGCCGCGCTCCTGGGCCAGTTCGGTCGAGGCCCAGTACGCGTAGTAGCACACGGCTTCCATCGAGCGGTCGGCGAACTCGACCGCCTCGTTGCTCGCGTACGGTTTGCGCAGCAGGTGCAGGCAGTCCTGGAAGCCCATGATCCCTAAGCCCACCGGACGGTGCTTGAGGTTGGAGTTGCGCGCCTTCGCCACCGCGTAATAGTTGATGTCGATCACGTTGTCGAGCATGCGCATCGCGGTGCGGATCGTCGCCTGCAGCTTGGGGCAATCGAGCTCAAAGCGCAGCGTTTCCCCTGCGCCCGACTTTTTCATGTGGTTGACCAGATTCACCGAGCCCAGGTTGCACACGGCGATTTCATGGTCGTTGGTGTTCAACGTGATTTCGGTGCACAGGTTCGACGAATGCACGACGCCCACGTGCTGCTGCGGCGAGCGGATGTTGCACGCGTCCTTGAACGTGATCCACGGATGGCCGGTCTCGAACAGCATCGAGAGCATCTT
>PLYG01000057.1:2273-4260 GCA_003153335.1 Betaproteobacteria bacterium
CGTCGCCGGTGTTCTTGCGCAGTTCCAGGAATTCCTCGATATCGTAGTGCCAGGTCTCGAGGTAGCTGCACACGGCGCCCTTCCTCTTGCCGCCCTGGTTGACCGCGACCGCGGTGTCGTTGACCACCTTGAGGAAGGGAATCACGCCCTGGCTCTTGCCATTGGTGCCTTTGATATGCGAGCCCATCGCGCGCACCGGCGTCCAGTCGTTGCCCAGGCCGCCCGCGAACTTCGAGAGCAGCGCGTTTTCCTTGATCGCCTCGTAAATGCCGTCGAGGTCGTCGGCCACCGTCGTCAGGTAGCACGACGAGAGCTGCGAACGGTGCGTGCCGGCGTTGAACAGCGTGGGCGTCGAGCTCATGAAATTGAACGACGAGAGCACGTTGTAGAACTCGATCGCGCGCGCTTCGCGGTCGATTTCGTTCAGCGCCAGGCCCATGGCCACGCGCATGTAGAAAGTCTGCGGCAGCTCGAAGCGGCGGCCGTCCTTGTTGATCGCCCGGTCGTTGCGGTCGGTCAGGAAATAGCGGTCGTACAACGTCTGCAGGCCCAGATAGCCGAACTGCAGATCGCGCTCGGGCTTGAGCGCGGCGCCCAGCGTTTTCAGGTCGTACTGGAGCAGCGCTTCGTTCAGCAGACCGATCTTGATCCCGTGCTTCACAAAGCGCGGGAAGTATTCGGCATAGCGCGTGGCCATGTCGGCCTGGTTCGCGTCTTCACCCAGCGCTTCATGGCGCATCGCATCGAGCAGGAGGCGCCCGGTCACCAGCGAATACGCCGGGTCCTTTTCGATCAGCGTCCGCGCGGCCAGCACCACGGCCTTGCGCACTTCGCCCATCGGCACGCCGTCGTACAAGTCCTTCAGCGTCGCCTGCAGGATCTTGGCCGGATCGACATCTTGCCCTAAGCCCGAGCACGACTCGTGCACCAGGCCGGTCAGCCGCGCCAAGTCGAGCGGCTTCTTGATGCCGTTTTCAATCACGTTGAGCACGGCTTCGGGCGGGCGCTCGGCCTGCCGCGCCTGTGCCTGCGCCGCGCGCTCCTGGGTCCGGCGCTCGCGGTAGAGCACATAGGCGCGCGCGACTTCGTGTTCGCCGTGGCGCATCAGCGCGAGTTCGACCTGATCCTGGATTTCCTCGATATGAATCGCGCCGCCGTCGGGCTTCCTGCGCATGAGCGCGCCCACCACGGTCTCGGTGAGCTGCCCGGTGACTTCGCGGATGCGCGCCGATACCGCGCCCTTGCCGCCGGCAACGGCGAGGAAGGCCTTGGTCAGCGCGATGGTTATTTTCTGCGGCTCGAAGCCCACGACGGTGCCATTGCGCCGGATGATCTTGTACTGCGCCAGCCGCGGATCGGCGTTGGCTACGGCGGGCGTGCCCGCGCTGGCCGGGGTGCGGGCCGGTTGCGCAGAGGATTCGTGGGAAGCGGCAATCTGCATTGAAGTTCTCCTGAAAGTCTTGTTGTGAATGCGGCTTCGTATCCCTGCCAGCGCTAAAGAGCGATCCGGCACACTGCGAGCCTGCTGACGAAAATCCCCGCCTCAATACACCGACCTCCGGCCTGGGCTGCGAATCAGTGCTTTGCCGGAAAAACTACAAGATGTAGTGGTTTAGGGCTGATTTTTCACTATTCGTGGTAGGTTGGCAAGGGGGGGAGCCAAATATTCTTTTGCACCGGGAGGACCTAAAAAAACGCGAGCAAAATCATCCAGATAGTCCGTTGCAAAAATGTTGCCCCCGATTTGTCCCACGTTTTTCCACAGACCGGCGGGCAGCAATGGGTCCGGAACGCCTAACGTGACCGTTGTCAAGTCCCGCGGGTCGGTGTCCGGCTAATGCCATTCCTGCGCGCGAAGGGCTCGGATGGGCGCTCAAACGAGTGGCGAGGCAGCGGGGATGGCGCCATCTGGCTGGTCGAATCGGGTCCTTTTCACTAAATGCGACGTGGTGCGACGGACCGCTACTCGTAGCGCAGCGCGTCGACC
>PLYG01000051.1 GCA_003153335.1 Betaproteobacteria bacterium
GGGACCCTTCCCTTCCCACCCGGGCTCCATTGTAGATCGCCCAAGCCAGAGGAAACTCCAATCGCGCGGCGGATTCAATTGCAGCTTCCGTAGGACGCTCAGGCGAGTTCCCGCAGCAGGCGCACGAGGCTGGCTTGCTCGCTTTGCGGCCGGAACAGGTGGCGCCGCGCCGCAATATCGCGCTTGAGCGACTGGTAATACGCCTGGTGCCGCATCGCCTTGGTCAGAAGTTTGGCCAGCGCCGTTTCATCCCCCGGGGGGAAATAGCCGGGGTAGCCCGAGCCCAGCATGCCGATATTGCCGGCGATGGCGGACGCGAGCACCGGCACGCCGGCGCACACTGCCTCCGCGATCGCGTTGGCGCCGCCTTCCATATGCGAACTGATCACCATCAGGTGGCTGCGGCATAGCCAGCGCAGCGCGCGCCAATGCGGCAGGCTGCCGAGCCAGCGGTAGCGCGGCTCGTGGACCATCAGGGTCTTCGCCTGTGCCGCCAACGCCGGCGACATGGCTTTACCCAGATGCAACAGCTCAATCTTTTCCTCCGGCGCGATGAGTTGCAGCGCCAGCGCGGCGCGGAAGGGATCTTTTTCCTCGCGCAGATGACCGAGAACGCAGACGCGGAATTTTTTCTTGGGCGGGATCGCCCGTGTCCTCACCTGCGCCGACTGATAAATCACGCGGGTCTTGGCGCGGAATTGGCGCGGCAATTCCTTCAACCCCTCGTCCTGCAGCACCACCAGCCGCTGCGCCAGCTTCATCGACAGCTGCGCGCCGCTGTCATAGCGTATGTCGCGATAAAGATCGGTTCCGGTGAGCGCGACAATCAGCGGGCGAGCAGTGCTGTGCGCTCGCCATTCGAGGACCGCCGGATGGCTGCGGCGCGCATGCAGCGCGATCATGCACGCCGCATCCCGTGCCGCGGCGTTGGCCGCGTTCGCTTGTACAATCACCCGGTAACGCGATTGCAGCAAATGCGCCCAGCGCTGTGCCGTACGCCAGTTGCCGTTGTTGGCCTCGGCAAGATAGGGCGTGACAATGAGGAGGATGGGCTTGGTAGGTTTCGCCATGGATTCCGCCGCGAGTTTCAACACAAAAGCGGGGTTGCGCGCGATGTTGATCGCGGCGAGAAAGTATACCCTCGCGATCTACGAGCACCTGACGCCGGCGCAGTTGCAGGTGCCGCAGGTGGCCATCGTCAATCCGCCGTTGTGGGAACTGGCGCATATTGCGTGGTTCCAGGAATTCTGGTGCCGCCGCGCTCAACCGGGTCGCGCGCCGCTGCCCGCCCATTATCCGCACTTCGACGCGTGGTACAACTCGAGCGTCATACCGCACGCCGCGCGCTGGCTGTTGCCGCATCCTTCCTATGAAGTGGTCCTGCAGCAAATGGGCGAAACGTTCGAGGACACGTTGCAGGCGCTGGAGCGGGCGGACGCAGATGCACTGTATCCATTCGGCCTCGCCGCGTTGCACGAGGGCATGCATGGCGAAGCGTTGTTGATGACGCTGCAGACGCTTGCGCTGCCGGCGCCGCCGCTGCTGCTTGAACGCGCAGCGCCGGGCGCAGCTATCATCGGCGGCGCGGAGATCACGGCGCGCGACATCGCGTACGCCGGCGGAACGTTTTTGATGGGCGCGCCGCCGGGCGCATCGCGCTTTGTGTTCGACAACGAAAAGTGGGCGCATCCGACAACGGTTGCGCCGTTCGCCATCGCGAGCGTTTGCGTCGGCAACGCCGAGTACGCCCAGTTTGTCGATGATGGCGGTTACGGGCGGCGCGAGTGGTGGAGCGACGCCGGATGGGAATGGCGTGCCGCCTCATCGGCGCGGTATCCGGCGCACTGGTGCAAGGACGGCTCGTTATGGCTGGTGCGGTGGAACAATCGCCGGGAGCCGATGGACGCGGCGCAACCGGTGATGCACGTCAACTTGCACGAAGCACAGGCGTATTGCGCGTGGGCAAGGCGGCGCCTGCCGACCGAAGCGGAATGGGAGTTTGCAGCGTGCGCGGGCGGCGGACCGGCGAACTACCCGTGGGGCGAGGGTGCGACGCTGCTGCGCGATTGCGTATTGGAGGCCCGGAACGGCCGGCCGGTTGCGGCGGGAGAGAGCGACGCCCGGTTGGGTCCGCTCGCACACATGTTGGGCAATGTCTGGGAATGGACGGCAACGCCCTTCGAACCTTATCCGGGATTCGCCGTCGATCCCTACGTCGACTACTCGGCGCCGTGGTTCGGCAATCACACCGTGCTGCGCGGCGGCTCATTCGTCACCGCATCGTGCCTGATACACAACCGGTTCCGGAATTTCTACGTGCCCGGGCGCAACGACATGTTCGTCGGTTTTCGGACGTGCGCGCTCGGTTGAGAGCGGTGCCGAAAATCCTACGGCGTGCTGGCGTCCGCGCCGCCGGGGATGCCGAAGAACGAATGGACGGCTTGCTCGACATTGTTGAAGGCTGCGGTCCAGGCGATGTTGCTGTGGCCGGCACCGTCAACGAGCACGAGGCGCTTGGCGGCTCGGGACGCGGCGAATAGTTGTTCGCTCATCGACGATGGCACGAGCCGGTCCTCCTTGCCGTGGACGAACAGCGTCGGCGCGCGAACCTCGGCGATTTTTTCCAGCGAATCGAAGTGCTGGGTCAGAACCAGGTCGACGGGCAGCCAGCCCCACGCATACTGCCGCGCCATGTCGCGTATCGATGTGAACGTGGATTCCAGGATCAGGCCGTCGACCTGCGGGTTGTTGCGCGCCACGTCGATGGCGATGGCCCCGCCGAGCGAATGTCCGTAGACGTAGTGCCGCGCGTTCGGCGCGAGCGTCAACAGACGCTGCCACGCGGCGCGGCCGTCTTCGTACGCCATCTCCTCGGAGGGAACGTCGCCGGAACTCTTGCCGAAGCCGCGGTAGTCGATGGCGAGGACGGAGAAGCCGAGTTGCCGATAGCGGGCGATGCGGCTGGAACTGCCGGTGAGATTCCAGCGGGCGCCATGAAGATAGAGCAGGGCCGGCGCGTCAGCCGTGGGAGCGGGCATCCACCAGGCGCTCAGCAAATCGCCGTTGTCGCCAACGGGGATCTTGATTTGCCTCTGACTGGCGTCGCTGGAATAGCCGCGCCAATCGTCCTTGACGGGACGGAAAATGAATTCGCGTTGCTTGACGTCTATCCACGAACAGCCGGCCGGCGCCGCAACGATCGCGGACAAGGCGGCCAACAGGAAAAGACGGCGGTAAAGACGCGCTCGGGTCATGGGGTTCTGCTGCGGTTTCGCTCTGAAATTATGTCGCGGAGAAGACCCCTGCCAGAGTCGGCAAGAGGTCTTGCTCCAATGTCCGAAAATGGCGAGCGCAGGTTTTCAGGGGGCGGCATAATGCGACATGCTCAGCACCGACCACTGCTACCGCGCACTCCTGTCCAGAGACTCGCGCTTCGACGGAAAGTTCTTCGTCGGCGTGTCCTCGACTGGAATTTATTGCCGTCCCGTCTGCACGGCGAAGACGCCGATGCGCGCTCGCTGCACGTTTTTTCCCAGTGCGGCAGCGGCCGAAGGGGCGGGCTTTCGCCCGTGCCTGCGCTGCCGGCCGGAGTTGGCTCCCGGGAACGCCTGCGTCGATGCGCCGCAGCGGATCGCCTACGCCGCCGCGAGCCTGATCGACGACGGGTTCCTGGAAGAGCAAGATCTGGCGATGCTGGCGGCGCGCCTGGGTGTCACCGATCGCCATCTGCGCCGGGTGTTTCAGGCCGAATTCGGCGTCGCGCCCGTCGGGTATGCCCAGACGCAACGGCTGCTGCTGGCCAAACGCCTGCTGACGGACACGACGTTGCCGGTGACCGACATCGCGCTGGCCAGCGGCTTCGGCAGCGTGCGGCGCTTCAACGCGTTGTTTCAGGAACGGTATCGAATGCAGCCGAATCGTTTGCGGAATCGG
>PLYG01000351.1 GCA_003153335.1 Betaproteobacteria bacterium
TCAACATGGCCTGCACGCTGTTTCGGCTGACCCCGGCCGAAGCCCTGGCAGGCGCCACCCGCCATGCAGCCCGCGCGCTGGGACTGGCGGATCGTGGCGTACTCGAAACGGCTAAGCGCGCGGATCTCGCGCTGTGGGACATTGGGCACCCGGCTGAACTCGCCTATCATCTGGGCTACAATCCGCTTTCACGCGTCGTCCGTCACGGCTCTCCTTGACCCGAGAGGACGAGGCACTTCCCTCACGAATTGGAGCAATGAACATGATCAAAGTCGGCGACAAGTTGCCCGAAGGCACTCTCTCGGAATTCATCGAAGTTGAAGGCAATGGCTGCTCGATCGGGCCCAACACGTTCAAGGTCGAGGATCTGACCCGTGGCAAGACCGTGGCGGTCTTCGGCTTGCCGGGCGCATTCACGCCGACCTGCTCGGCCAAGCACGTCCCCAGTTACCTGGCCAAAGCCGACGCGTTGAAGGCAAAGGGCGTGTCCGACATCATTTGCATGTCGGTCAATGATGCGTTCGTGATGGGCGCCTGGGCGCGCGACCAGAAAACCGGCGGCAAGGTGCGGATGATGGGCGACGGCAGCGCGGACTTCACCAAAAAGCTCGGACTGGAACTCGATCTGACCGCAAGAGGCATGGGTGTGCGCTGTCAGCGTTTTTCGATGCTGGTGGTCGACGGTGTCGTCAAGACATTGAATGTCGAAGCACCGGGCAAGTTCGAAGTCTCGGATGGCGAAACGATGTTGAAGCAAGTCGGCTGAACGCCGCAGGACTGAGCATCGGCTGAAGCGGTCGGCGGGAGCCCGCTGCGTGCGGCCGCCCCCGACTACTCTGTCCTCTGTTGCCGTGAGCCTCTACGACTTTTCTCCAGGAACCGCTCCGCTCCTGGTCAGCATGCCGCATTGCGGCACGCATCTTCCGCCGCACATCGCCGCGGACATGACGCCGGGCGCGCTTGAAGTACCGGACACCGATTTCCACATGCCGCGCCTGTACGATTTTGTCGCAGGACTCGGCGCGTCAGTGCTCTCCGCGACCCATTCGCGCTATGTGATCGATCTCAACCGTCCGCCCGACGGCGCGATTCTTTATCCGGACGCCAACAACACCGAGCTTTGTCCCACGACGCGGTTCGATTTCGCGCCCATTTATCGCGACGGGTGCGCGCCCGACACGGGTGCGATAAGCGCGCGGGTCGAAGAATACTGGCAGCCGTATCACGCAAGACTCGCGGCAGAGCTGGATGGGATCCGGCAACAGCACGGTTACGCGCTCTTGTTCGATGCGCATTCGATCATCTCGGTGTGTCCACGATTTTTCGAAGGGCGGCTGACCGACTTCAATCTGGGGACCGCCGGCGGCGCGAGTTGCGATCCGGCGCTTGGACGTTCACTGTTCAAACAGGCGCAAGAGTACCCGGCCTATGCCAGCGTGCTCAACGGCCGCTTCAAAGGTGGCTACATCACGCGCCAGTACGGCAGGCCCGCGGCCGGTGTGCACGCGGTGCAGCTCGAACTGTCTGAGCGCACGTACATGGTCGAGGCGCTGCCGTTCGCGTTTGACGAAACGCTGGCCAACGCCGTTCGTCCGGTGCTGCGCGAGCTGATCCGCACGATGCTCGCGTGGAAACCGAAGTAAGTCCGGCAACGCCTGCGCCGCGGCGTTTTTTTGCGCCACTGGCGTATCTGCCCGGCGGCTGGTCCGACAATGTAGCCATGGCAGTCGATGCGCGCGGCTTCTTTACCCAAGTGGTTGCCGACAGCGCGGACGATGGCGCCGAACGCCTCGGGGGCGTGGTGCTGCCCGGAATGGTCAATGCGCACAGCCATGCGTTTCAGCGCGCAATGGTGGGACTCACGCAGGTGGCCGGCCCTGGCGCCGACAATTTCTGGTCGTGGCGCACGCTGATGTATGAGCTCGCGCTCCGTCTCTCTCCCGCGCAGATCGAGGCGATCGCGACCTGGGTTTACACTGAAATGTTGCGCGGCGGCTATACCCACGTCTGCGAATTTCATTACTTGCACAATGATGTGGACGGACGGCCTTACGCCGATCCGGCCGAGCTCTCACGGGCGGTGCTGCGCGCGGCGCAGCGCGTAGGCATAGGCATCACTCTGCTGCCCGTGTTGTACATGACCGGCGGATTCGGCGGCCAGCCGCCGCGCGCCGAGCAACGCCGTTTTCTGTCGACACCGGACCGTCTGCTCGACATCGTTCGCACGCTGCGCGCGGAATATCTTGACGATCCGATGCTTGGGTTCGGACTTGCGCCGCACAGCTTGCGCGCAGTGCCGCCCGCTCCTCTGCACGACGCGGCGGCCGGTCTGCGCGCCGTCGACGCAGGCGCGCCCATTCATATCCATATTGCCGAGCAGACCGGTGAAATCGACGCATGTGTGGCATGGTCGAACCAGCGCCCCGTGCAATGGTTGCTCGAACACGAGGAAGTCGATCGGCGCTGGAACCTAGTGCACACCACGCACATGACCGTAGACGAAACCCTGCGCGCTGCCGCGTCCGGAGCGACGGTAGTGTTGTGCCCCACCACCGAGGCGGATCTGGGCGACGGCGTGTTCGCCTATCCTGAGCACGTGCGCGCGAATGGCGGCTACGCGATCGGCAGCGACAGCCAGGTCTGCCGCGACTGGCAAAGCGAACTGCGGATGCTCGAATACAGCCAGCGCCTGGTGCTGCGCCAACGCAATGTCGCCACGGCACCGGGACACTCGACCGGGGAAGCATTGTTCTCCGCGGCGCTCGATGGTGGCGCAAAGGCCAGCGGGTTGCCCCTCGGCCGGCTTGCGGCCGGTGCCCGCGCCGACTGGGTCGTGGTGCGCGAAGACAAGCTGGCGTTTGCCGGACGCTCGCCGGCCCGGTATCTCGACAGTCTGATTTTCGACCATCATGCGCCGGACTTCGCCGACATTGTCATCGGTGGGCACAGCCGGCGTGGAGCGCTTGAGGGTGACAACTATCGCGCTGCGCGCGCCGCATTTGCGCAGACGCTCCGCGATGTGAGCGGAAACTAAACGGAAACTGAGTGAAAGTTGAGCAGCAGGTACGCTAGCGCAGCTTGGCGAGAATACCATCCAGCTGATCGAGACTGCCGTATTCGATCACCACTTGTCCCGCGCCTTTTTTCCCGGGCCGGATTCTGACTGTCGCCCCCAGCGCATCGGCCAGATTGGTCTCCAGCCGCTGCAAATCCGCATCGGGCGCCGGCTTCGATGTCTTGCCCGGGCCTTTCTTGCCCTTGCCCAAATTTTGCACCAGGCGCTCCGCCTCGCGCACGCTCAGTCCGCGTTGCGCAATCCGGTTGGCCAACAGGATTTGCTGGTCGGTGGCGAGCGAAAGCAACGCGCGCGCATGTCCCATGTCTATCGCGCCGTCGATCAACAAGTCCTGCACTTGCGCCGCGAGTTGCGTCAGGCGCAGCACGTTGGTGACCGCGCTACGCGAGCGGCCGACCGCCAGCGCCACCTGCTCGTGCGTAAGCCCGAAGTCGTCGATCAGCCGCTTGAAGCCCTGTGCCTCTTCAAGAGGGTTCAGGTCTTCGCGCTGGATGTTTTCAATCAGCGACAGCACGGCGGCAGATTGATCCGGCACATCGCGAACCAGTGCCGGCATCTCGATGAGACCCGCCAGCAGCGCGGCGCGCCAGCGGCGCTCACCGGCGATAATTTCATGCTTGCCATCGCGATCGGCGCGGCGCACGAGTATCGGCTGCATGATGCCCTGAGCGGTGATCGATTCCGCCAGTTCCTGCAGCGCACCCTGGTGCATCCTGGTCCGCGGTTGATATTTGCCTGGCTTGAGCGCGTCGATACTCACGGAGAGCAGTTGATCCCCCGCCTTCGCCTCTTCATTGTTGGACAGCAGCGCATCAAGGCCGCGGCCCAACCCTTTCATTTTTGCCATGGTGTTCTCTTTACAATCGTATCGTGCGAGTGAATTTCATTCGAGTCAGCGTCGCGATGCGCGGAGCCAAGTCCGCGCGGCCGATTTACCTCCACGCTTACGGCTCCGGCGATCACAGCGCGGGTGCGGGTGTATCGGCGGCCGCCTCTTCATGTCTGCGCAACATTTCGCCGGCGAGCGCGAGATACGCCTGTGCACCCTTCGATGCCTTGTCGAGCACCAGCGCGGGCACGCCGTGCGAGGGCGCCTCCGCCAGCCTGACATTGCGCGGGACAATGGTGCGGTAGACCTTGTCGCCGAAATGCTGGACCAGCTCGTTGCCGACCTGCTGCGCCAGCATGTTGCGCGGATCGTACATGGTGCGCAACAGACCTTCAATTTCCAGCGCAGGGTTCAGGTGCGCGCGAATCCGCTTGATGGTCTGCACCAGATCGCTCAAACCCTCGAGCGCATAGTATTCGCACTGCATCGGTATCAACACGCTGTGCGCGGCGCACAGGCCGTTGAGCGTCAGCAGCGACAGCGAAGGCGGACAATCGAGCAGGATATAATCATATTCGTTCTTGACCTCAGCGATCGCGTCGGCCATCTGCCGTATCGCCTGCGCGAGCGCATCCTTGAGGCGCATTTCGCGTTCCGGCAAGTCCACGAGTTCCACTTCCGCACCGGCCAGTTCGCGGTTGGAGGGCACCAGGTCGAAGCCACCCGAGCCGGACCGCACGCGCACATCGGCGATACTTTTCTCGCCGAGCAGAACCTGGTACACCGTGTGCCGGAGCGCGCGCTTGTCGATGCCCGAACCCGTGGTCGCGTTGCCCTGCGGATCGAGGTCGACCAGTAGCACCCGCCTTTTCATCACTGCCAGGCTGGCTGCGACGTTGATGCTGGTCGTCGTCTTGCCAACGCCGCCTTTCTGGTTTGCAATCGCGATAATGCGGGTCATTCTATCTTCACTTTCAGCAGCAGCAAATGGCGTTCGGCATCGAGACCGGGAATCTGCAGGCGGTGGATATCCCGGCATTCCACGTCGGAGGGGAGTTCCCGCAATTCGTCGTGCGGGACACCCCCTTTCATTGCGGCCCAATATCCGGCCGGCCCCAGCAAGGCCTTCGTCCTGGTCACAAAATCGCGCAGCGATGCGAATGCCCGTGAGACGATGACGTCGAACGGAGCGCTGACAAATGATTCGGCACGCGCAGTCACGACGGTCACGTTCGACAGCCCGATCTCGGCCGCAACCTGCGCAATGAACGCGGTCTTCTTGCTGTTGCCGTCGAGCAGCGTCAGTTGCCACGCCTGACGCGCAATCGCCAGAGGAATGCCCGGGAGTCCGGCGCCGCTCCCCACATCGAGCACGCGCGCGCCCTGCTTCCGCGCCAGCAGCAAATCGAGCGGCGCGGCGATGGCCAGCGAATCGAGCACATGGTGTGTGATCATCTGCTCCGGTTCGGTGATCGCGGTCAGGTTGTATACCCGATTCCATTTAGTCAGCAGCGCGAGGTACCGCCGCAACTTTTCTTCCGCGCGCCCGCAAACACTCCCCTGCTCGCCAAGCGCGACCAGACCATCGGCGAGGCCATCGGCAAGACGCGTGGCGACCGGCATCACGCGCTCAGCTTGTCCGCGGCAGGGGCGCGAAATCCACGCTTCAGGTGCACCAGCAACAATGAAATCGCTGCCGGCGTCATGCCGGAAATCCGGGAGGCCTGGCCCAACGTCTCGGGCCGGTGTTGGTTGAGCTTTTGCTGTACTTCGGCCGACAGCCCGCGCACGCTGCAGTAGTCGAGCCCTGCCGGCAAGGGTGTCGCATCATTGAACGACTGGCGATCGATATCAACTTGCTGGCGCTCGATATAGCCGGCGTACTTGATTCCGATTTCCACTTGTTCGGCGACAAACGGATCCGTGGCCCCTGGACCGATAGCGACCCCTGCCGCCTCCAGTGTCATCAGTTGCGCATACGTCACGTTGGGTCGCCGCAGCAGGTCAGCCAGTGCATACTCTCGCTCAATGCCTTGTCCCAGAAGGCGCTCTGCTTCGGCCTTGGCCACAATACGCGGGTTGACCCAGGTCGACTTCAGCCGCTCGGTCTCCAGGGCGATGGCATCGCGCTTGCT
>PLYG01000063.1 GCA_003153335.1 Betaproteobacteria bacterium
GGAACAAGGTGATGAACCTTGATCGCTACGACCTCGCGTGATCTCAGAGGAAAGGTCTTAAAGGTCCTATGCCGCACAGCCGCGACCTGGCATCGGGTTATCCCGGACCAGGTCGAGGCTGCGCGAATCCTACAGCTTCCTTTTGGCTTTAGGAATGATGAACTGCTGGGACAATGCGTGCAGCGAAACGCTGTTCGGCTCGCTCAAGGTCGAGCGGCTGCACGGCATGAGGTTCGAGAAACACCGCCGTGCCAAGGACGAGATCATCGATTGGCTGGTCTGGTACAACAGCCGCAGGCTGCATTCGACGCTGGGTTACATGAGCCCAATGCAATACGAGCAACGCTGGCTCGCGGGTCAACCGAAAACAGCGAGCCTGTGAACTCGGTTATGGGATTCACATTCGGAGTGCAAGGTCAGCACAAGGATCATCCTCTGATCGGGGTGGGTGTTCTGGAATTGAACCGCAACCCGGAAAATTACTTCGCTGAAGTGGAACAGGCTGCTTTCAACCCGGCCACTGTCGTGCCCGGCATCAGCTTCTCGCCGGACAAGATGTTGCAGGGGCGGCTTTTTTCCTATGGCGATGCCCAGCGCTACCGCCTCGGCGTGAACCATAGCTGAACTGATCGTTTTATCACCAAGGAGAATCGACCATGAATGCCAAGAAACGCAAAACCCCTTCGATCGACATCGGCATCAGCGCCGGCGCGCGCGAGAAAATCGCGCAGGGCCTTTCCGCCCTCCTAGCTGACAGCTACACGCTCTACCTGATGACGCATAACTTCCACTGGAATGTCACCGGGCCGGACTTCAACAGCCTGCACCAGATGTTCATGGTCCAGTACACCGAACAGTGGAATGCGCTCGACGTAATCGCCGAACGCATCCGCGCACTCGGCCATCCAGCGCCCGGGACGTACAAGGAGTTCGTCAAGCTGGCCTCGATCAAGGAAGTCGAAGGCGTGCCCAGCGCGAACGCCATGATCCGCCATCTGGTCGCCGCCCAGGAAGCCACGGCGCGCACCGCGCGCAAACTATTTGCGCTGGTGGATGCCGCGAACGACCAGCCGACGGCCGATGTACTGACCCAGCGCATGGAAATGCACGAGAAAACTGCCTGGATGCTGCGAAGCCTGTTGGAACCGTAATGCGTATTTCGTTGTGCCGGATTTGCAGAAGGTGGTCTCCCTTCAGACGTTCGAGAAGGCCTCGGTCTGGCCTGGTTTGCGCAGCATCTTGTCCACTTCGTCCTGGTGCGCCACCTCCAGGGCAATCATGTCGCGGGCGTACTCCTCAAGACGGACGTTCTTGTCCTTCGCCAGCTCAAGTAATTCCTCATAGGCCTTCAGCGTCTCGGCTTCATGGCCGAGCGATTCGCGCAGGATGTCGCCGATGTCATGCTGGTGAGATTCGAGCAATGGGCCGATACCGAGCGAGGGGTGACCGCCCAGCCAGGTTACGAGTTCACCCGCCTGACGGGCATGCGCCAGGCCCTCCTCGGCCTGCGCCTGCAGCCAGGCGACGATGGGAATGCGGTTGTAGCCATAGACCATCAGTGCGTAGTGGGTGTAGCGCACCACGCCGGCCAGCTCGAATTCCATGATGCGGTTGAGCGTCTTTTGTACCGCTGTCTTGTCCATGAGGTTCTCCTGTGTCGATTGTGAAATGGCGCCGGCGACTCGCCGGCGCCGGAATGCGTTCGTTCAGAACGCCGTGCTGAGGGTCAGACGGGCGTTGCGCGGCGCGCCCGGACTGATGTTGTTGTTGCCATCGGCGGTCGGAAAGTACTTCTTGTCCAAGAGGTTCTCGACATTCAGCGCCAGGCGTGTCTTCCCGCCGTCGAAGGTGTAATAGATCGCGCCGTCGGCCCGGGTGAAGGCCGGCAGTTCGACCTGGTTGTCGAGCGTTGCGAACGAAGCGGATTGATAAATGATGCCAAGGCCGGCGCCCCAATTCGGGCCTAAGTTAAAGCGGTTCCACAGCGACAGCATATGTTCGGGCACCAGTTGGAGCGACGAGCCCGCGACTGCGCCGGAGGTCGTCTCCTTGATGCGGCCGTGAAGATAGGCGTATCCACCGAAGACCTGCCAGTTGCGCGCAATGTCGCCCTGCACCCCGATTTCGACGCCTTCGGTTCGCTGCTGGCCGGTCTTGACAAAAAAGCCGGGATTCAACGGGTCGGGGGAGCGAACATCGTCTCGGTCCAGACGGAAGACCGCCGCCGACAGCGAGAGCTTCGGTGCCAGGTCCCAGCGTCCGCCAATTTCGTAGTTCTTCGCCGTTTCCGGCTTGAGGTCGGCGGTGTTGGGGGCCAGGCCCAACTGTTCGCCGGATGGGAGGAACGAGTAGCTATAGCTGGCGTAGTAGGTGGACGCGGCGTTCGGCGACCAGATCAGGCCGAGGCGCGGGCTCCACGCATTGTCGGTCCGTTCGAGGTCGATCGCCGGCGTCGTCGTCCTGCGATCGTCGAAGGCTGTCTTGAAGTGGTCATAGCGCACGCCGGCGAGGACCTTCCATTCCTTGCTCAGGGCGATCTGGTCCTGAAAGTAGACGGCGGCGATGTCGGCCTGGACATCGTTGTCGGCAT
The DNA here is from genome assembly GCA_003153335.1 of Betaproteobacteria bacterium. Lineage (GTDB taxonomy): Bacteria > Pseudomonadota > Gammaproteobacteria > Burkholderiales > Casimicrobiaceae > PALSA-1005. The sequence continues at coordinate 2,591 of PLYG01000063.1, forward strand.
CGGTACCGTTGGGTCGGAACGCGGTGGCAACGGCGAACGGGGCGCTGGCCGGTACGGTGGCAAGCGCCTGGTTGGCGAGTGGGCCGAAGAAGCCGGTGTTGCGCTTGTTGGTGCTGTCCTGGTGGCCGAGTTCGAGCCCGGAAAGCAGCGTGTGTTCGATGCCGCCGGCGGTGAACTTGGTCGTCAGGTCGGTCTGGTTGAAGTAGTTGGTCCGCCGGTTGGCGTTGTTGTAGGCCGCCAGTTTCATGTTGCCGGCGGCATCGACCGAACTGGTGTTGGCGTTGTCCGGGTAGACGTTCTGGTAATACTTGTCGTAGTGCGTGGCGCGGAAGCTGTTCTTCAGTTGCACCCCACCGAAATCGTGGTCGAAGATGGCGTAAATACCGTCGACCACGGACCGTGCGTGGCCCTGGTCGGCGTTACCGAAATAGGTGCCCGGGTCGGCGTCGAACGGGCGGCCGTTCGACGCCGGAAAGCCACGGTCGGCGGTCCGGTAGTCCCAGAGATGCTCGTAGCCCAACGTGAGCGCGGTCTGCGCGCCCGGCGTTAGAGTCAGCGTCGGGTTGACGGCGTAGCGTTCGAGGTTGTACCCGTCGCGGAAGCTGTCGGCGTTCTCGTACATCGCATTGACGCGCCAAGCCGCCGACTCGCCCAGCTTGTTGCCGGTATCGATGGCGCCGCGCAATTGATTCCAGCTGCCGAGCGTCACGGTCGCTTCGCCGACGTGGCCGAAAACCGGCATTTTCGTGATCCGGTTGATGACGCCGCCGGCGCCACCGCGGCCGAATATCATGCCGGCCGTGCCCTTGAGAACTTCGACGCGTTCAAGGTTGTATAGGTCGCGGAAAACCTGCGCGTCGTCGCGGATGCCGTCGACGTAGAGGTCGGCCGTGGTGCTGATGCCGCGCAGGATGAACTGGTCGCGGTTGCCTTCGCCCTGGTGGGCGGTGGCGCCGGGGACGTAACGGATGACGTCGGCCAGGCTTTGCATCGCCTGATCCTTCATCAGTTGGGCGGGAACGACGGTGACCGAGGCCGGGACCTCCTTGAGGGGCGTGTCGGTCTTGGTGAAGGTCGCCGAACGCGTCGCGCGGTATCCGTCTACCGGGCCGTCGGCACGTTCGACCGAATCTTGCACCGTGATCTGCGGCAGGGTCGGTTCGGCACCGTGCGCAACGCCGATGGCCCCGAGTGCGGCAAGTACCGCGAGCGCTACGGGTTTCATGTTGGTTCGGAAAGTCGTGAAACGCCTGTTTGAGTGCGCGAGCCGTGCAGTTTGGAGTGCCATGTCGATTTCCTTTTGTCTTGCGATGGAAAAAAGGCGTGGCTGGCTGGTGCGAAAGAGGGGAGAGGCCTCGGAGCGCGCGTGGCTGGCTAATGCCAGGGGGTTACTTGGTCAATATCAGTTTTCCTTGCCGGGTTTGACGAAGCTGGTACAAACGTCCGTTGTGCTCGATCATGACCGCGTCCCGGCCCTGCAGCAGCGTGGCACTGGGGATCGGCGCGGGGCCGCCGCTCTCGCGCGGTGGACCCGACGTGGCGGGCGTGGCAGCGCCTCTGGCGTCTGGAGACTTGGCGCTCATGGCGTCGGTTCGGTGATGAAGCCGATCTTGTTCAGGCCGCCCGCTTGCGCGGCCGCCATGACCTGGGCCACGCGTTCGTACAGCGTCTTGCGGTCGGCGCGCAAATGCAGTTCCGGCTGCGGGTCTTCGCGCGCCGCCTCGGCGATGCGCGCTTTCATCGTTGACTCGTCAACTACGAACGCATTCCAGTAGACCTTGCCCGCAGTATCGATGGCGATGTTGATGGTTTGTGGCTTGACCTGGTTCGGTTGATTGACCGCGCGCGGCAGGTCGATTTTCACCGAGTGGTTGATCACCGGTATCGTGATGATGAAAATGATCAAGAGGACTAGCATCACGTCCACCAGGGGCGTCATGTTGATTTCCGACATGGACTCGCTGTCGTCTTCGAAGCTGTTGCCGAAGCTCATCGCAGGTCCCCCTTGCTCAGATGCCGCCGGCCGCGCGTAACGGCGCCGCTACGGGCTGCAGGGAGGGCGAGATCTTGCCGACCCGCGTGCCGGTCAGCAGATAGGCGTGCAGGTCGTGGGCGAAGCGGTTCAGGTCCGCCAAGATCAGTTTGTTGCCGCGAATCAGCGCGTTGTAGCCCAGCACGGCCGGGACCGCGACCGCAAGCCCGAGGGCAGTCATGATCAGCGCTTCGCCGACCGGGCCCGCGACTTTCTCGATGCTCGCCTGGCCCGCGGCGCCGATGCCGATCAGCGCGTGATAAATGCCCCAGACGGTGCCGAACAGGCCGACAAAGGGGGCCGTGCTACCGATCGAGGCGAGGATGGACAGGCCGCTATGCAGCGTGCCAGTCGTGTCGTCGATCGAGCGCCGCATGCAGCTCACAATCCAGTCGCTGACATTGAGCGCGCCGTGCAGGTCTTCCTTGTTCTGCTCGTGATGCGCCGCCGCCTCGGCGCCCTTCTCGGCCAGCGCGCGAAACGGATTGTGCTGGTCCTCCGGCCCGAGCGTCTTCAGCCCGTCCGCGAATCTTCTGGTATGCCAGAACGAGTCGCCAGCGGCGGCGGAGAGCTTGCGCATCCTGGCCTGCTGCAGCGCCTTGACCACGATCACATACCACGACAGCATCGACATGATGCCCAGCATAACGGTCACGCACCTGATCACGAAATCGCCCTGTGTCCACAGACTGATCAGCCCATACGGATTCAAATCACTCATTGCTATCTCACTTATTGCTCATTGATCGAAATTCGAAACCCATCGCGTTCGACTATCCTTCCAGCCGGAAAACGATGGGCACCAGCACCCAGGCACTGACCGGCTGGTCGCCTTGCCGCGCAGGCACGAAACGCCATTGCTTCACGGTGTTGAGCGCGGTCTCGTCGAGGCGTGGGAAGCCGCTGCTCGTCCTCACCTGTACATCTTGGGCGCGGCCCTCGGTATTCACGTTGACCCGCAGCATCACCTTGCCCTGGTCGCCCATGCGCCTAGCCAGCGATGGATAGGCCGGCGCCGGATTGTTCAAATACGCGGCGTCGAAGCGCGGTGGGATCAACGGAGCCGGCTCGGCAACCACGGGCGCCGGCGGCGCGACAACAGGCGGCGCCGGCACGAACGGCACGGGCGGTGGCGGCGGCTGTATGACCGCCGGCAGCATGATCGCGGTCTCGCTGGGGATTGTGTTCGCGGGCGGCAGTATGGCGGGCTGCGGCGCGACGGCCACGGTGACGGGTCTGATCGCGGGCAACGGCTTGAGCGGCTCGATCTTCGGCGGGGGCTTGGGCGGCTCGGGCGTAATCAGCGTGGCGATAATTTCCTTCATGACCGGCGTCTCCGCGAACCTGCGCAACAACCCCGCCTGCAACGCGTAGAAAAAGCCGATGTGCAGAAAGAGGACAGTCAGCAGCGGCCAAGGACTGCGCCAATCGAAGAGCAAGTTCATCCGGCGCACTGCGGACGGATCCATCTGCCGCGCGCGTGATGTGTCTCTTTGTCCTGCAACGAAGCCAATGCAGCCCATTTTTCCGCAATCCACTAGTCGACACGGGGAAGTCTTGATTGTAAACGCGAATGATTCGTATTACTAATATAATTGTCTGTCCTGGATCAAGAAAACCTAATTGGAGTGCGTCATTCCGCCGGCGACGCAGGACAGGACACAATCGAGTCGAACCAGCGAGCGTGAGCACGCCGGGGCTCGTGGATGGCGCGCCTCGTGTGGCGGTTACGGGCGCGAAATGGCATCCGGTGCTGAAACCGGCTACAATTCGCCCTCCTCGCGCCCGTAGCTCAGATGGATAGAGTACTGCCCTCCGAAGGCAGGGGTCGCACGTTCGAATCGTGTCGGGCGCACCACTCGTACTGCAGACTTCGGTGCGAATTCCCCAGCGATGGGGCAGAAACATCCGAGCTGCATCACTGATTTGCGACTGATAATGCCCCCAGCCACCACCCTACAGCCCCGCATCGGCGGGCATATCCTTGTTGACAACCTCATTGCCCAGGGTGTCGATCTGGTGTTCGGTGTCCCCGGCGAAAGCTATCTAGCCGTCCTGGACGGCCTGTATGCCCGGCAGGACGCTATTCGCTACATCATCTGCCGCCAGGAAGGCGGCGCGGCCAACATGGCCGACGCGTACGGCAAGCTGACCGGCCGTCCGGGCGTGTGCATCGTGACCCGTGGCCCCGGCGCCACCAACGCGAGCATCGGCGTCCACACCGCATTCCAGGATTCGACGCCGATGGTGCTGCTCATTGGGCAGGTCGGCGGCGGTTTTGTCGACCGCGAAGCATTCCAGGAAATCGACTACCGGCAGATGTTTCGCCCAATCGCCAAGTGGGTCGCGCAAATCGATCGCGCCGAGCGCATCCCGGAGTACGTCAGCCACGCCTTTCATGTCGCGATGTCGGGGCGCCCCGGACCGGTCGTGCTGGCTTTGCCCGAGGATATGCTGACCACGCTGGTCACCGTCGCCGATGCGGCGCACTACCAGACCGTGCAGCCGGCCCCGGCGCCGTCCGATATCGTGCGCCTCACGCAAATGCTGTCCGCCGCGCAGCAGCCCGTCGTCGTGCTGGGCGGCAGCGGCTGGAATCTCGCCGCGCGCGACCACATCCGCGCCTTCGCCGAGGCCTGGCAACTGCCGGTGGGCTGCGCGTTTCGCTGCCAGGACTTGTTCGACAACACGCATCCGCAGTACATGGGCGATGTCGGCATCGGCATCAACCCGAAATTGGCCGCGCGCATCCGCGACGCCGACCTCGTCGTGGCGATCGGGCCGCGGCTGGGCGAAATGACCACCGGCGGCTACACCTTGCTCGAGGCCCCGCGCCCGAAGCAGAAACTCATTCACGTGCATGCCGGCGCCGACGAACTCGGGCGCGTCTATCAGGGCGAATTGCTGATCAATTCGAGCATGCAGCGGTTTGCGGAAAGCCTGCGCGTCCTCAAGCCGGCGGCGGCCGTTCCCTGGGCTGAGCGCACGCGTCAGGCCAACGCCGACTACCATGCCAACCGCGTGCCGCAGACCATGCCGGGCACGCTCGATCTGGCCTCCGTCGTCATGACCTGCCAGGAAATGCTGCCCGACGATGCGATTCTCACCAACGGCGCCGGCAACTATTCGGGCTGGGTCCATCGCTTTTATCAACACCGCAAGTTCCGCACGCAACTGGCGCCGACCAGCGGAGCGATGGGCTATGGGGTTCCAGCGGGCGTCGCAGCGGCGATCACGCATCCGGAGCGCACGGTCATTTCGTTTTCCGGCGATGGTTGCTTTTTGATGAACGGCCAGGAGATGGCGACCGCGGTGCAGTACGATGCGAAAGTGATCTTCGTCGTCATCAACAACGGCATGTACGGCACCATCCGCATGCATCAGGAAAAACATTATCCGGGGCGCGTGTCGGCTACCGACCTCACCAATCCCGATTTCGCCGCGCTCGCCCGCNNACCATCCGCATGCATCAGGAGCGTGAGTATCCGGCCCATGTCAGCGGGTCTGCGCTGCGCAATCCGGATTTCGCGGCGATGGCGCGCGCATTCGGGCTGGCCGGCGAGATCGTCACCCGCACCGAAGAGTTCCGGCCGGCGCTGGAGCGCGCACTCGCCGCCGCCGGCTCCACGCTGCTTGAACTCAGAATCGATCCCGAGGCGATCACGCCCCGCACGACCCTGACCGCGCTGCGTGCGCAAGCGCTGGCCAGCCGGAAGCAGCCGCCGCGGTCGCAAATTCTATAACTCTCAGTAACGGCCAAGTCATGTTCTGGATCCTTGTCAGTCTTTTGGTGCTCATCGCCGTTGCGATCCTTTCGTACCGGTTGTGGCGCAAACCGGCGTCGTCTGCGGTCGATGAGTCAGTCGATGCGCTCAACGTTTTGCGCGACCAGAGAAACGAGCTCGACGAAGAGGTGGCTGCGGGCCGGATGAGCATGGCTGAGCGCGAGACGCGCATCGCCGAACTCACGCGCCGCGTGCACGACGAGGGGCTGACCGCGCCCGCAACGCCCGCAGCGGCCGCGCATCCGAAAAGGAGACTCTGGCTCGCCATCGCAATGACAATTCTGATTCCGGCCATTGCGGTACCGGTCTATTTCCTGGTGGGGACGCCGGCGGCGCTGGATCCCGTGGCGCGCGCGCCGAGCGCAGCGCCCTCGTCGCACGGCGACTTCACGCCGGAACAGTTGCGCGCAATGCTGGACCAGCTCAAAGCGCGCCTCGACGCCAAGCCGGACGACGTCACCGGCTGGATGATGCTGGGACGCGGGTTGCAACTGGTCAATGACTTTGCGGGCAGCGCAGCGGCGTTCGAGAAGGCGGCCGCACTGAATCCCAACGACGCGCAACTGCTCGCCGATTACGCGGATTCATTGGCGATGTCGCGCAATAGCGACTTGTCCGGAAAGCCCTGGGAACTGATCCAGCAGGCATTGCGGGTCAATCCACAGTTGCCCAAAGCGCTGGCGCTGGCGGCGTCGGCGGAATTTGCGCAAGGCCGCCGCGAATCCGCCAAAGGCTATTGGCAACGGATGCTGGCGGTGATACCGCCGGACTCCGAAGACGCCACCGAGATCCGGACCATGATCGCGCAGATCGACGGCAAGGCTGCCGGCGTCGCGCCTCAAGGCGCATCCCCTGCTGCAGCCCCGGCTGCCACTGCTGGGGGCGCTGCACCCACCGCCGTCGGCAAAGCCGTGACCGGCACCGTCAAGCTCGCACCGGCACTTGCGGCGAAGGTCAGACCGGACGATGTCCTGTATATATTCGCACGCGCACCGGAAGGCTCCAGGATGCCGCTCGCGATCGTGCGGGTGAAGGCATCCGAGTTGCCGAAGCAGTTCCGGCTCGACGATACACAGGCCATGACCGGCGAGCGCACGCTCTCGTCGATGCCGCAGGTGCGCATCGAAGCGCGCGTATCGAAGTCCGGCGACGTACGGCCCGCGCCCGGTGATCTGCGGGGTGAGAGCGCCTTGGTCGCGCCCGGGGCGACGAACGTCGAGATCGTGATCAACGAAGAGATTGCCGGCGTGCCGGGCAGCGCGGCAACTGGCGCCCCACCCGCCCCTGTCGTATCCACCGGCACGCCCGCCGGAGCGACCGCGAGTGGCAAACCAACAACCGGTAGCGTGCGGTTGGCGCCGGCGCTCGCCGCGAAGGTAGCGCCCAACGACACCTTGTTCATTTTCGCGCGTGCGGCGGAAGGCCCGCGCATGCCACTCGCGATCCTCCGCCTCAAGGCGTCCGAGTTGCCCAAGCAGTTCCGTCTGGATGACTCACTCGGGATGGCCGGCGGACCCAAGCTATCGTCCGTGCCGCAGGTTAGGATCGAAGCGCGCATCTCCAAGTCCGGCGAAGCAGTGCCCAAGCCCGGCGATTTGCGCGGCGAAAGCGCGGTCGTGGCGCCCGGTGCCGGCAACGTCGAGGTCGTCATCGACCGCAGTGTGCCCTGAGAGCGAGACAGCGCGCGCTAACCGCAAGTTCGTCACGCGAAGATAACTCTTTCCGGGTCAACTCACCCGTCTGCCTGAACGCGCGCGTACCGTTGACCGCCGCTTTGGCGACGATCGCGGGAAGGACTGCGCCAATATCCGACATTGGTTCGGTGACGTACAGTGCTCGCAAAGGAGGAAGCGATGCAGGGAAGCGCAGGCAAACGTTTAACGGCGAAAAAGTTTCTCGAGGACGCCGGCGAGCAGGTCGCGATCAGGAAAGGTGCTGCGCTCGGGCGTTCCATCGACGCCGAGTATGATGCAATGGGAAAATTGGCAAAGGCGCTGAATCTGACGCCACAGTAGTCGACGGCTATGGGCCTGGTCCGCGCCGCGGTCGGCCAGCACCGTTCACCGCAGGGCCGGGGTCGCAGCGTAGCGCGGGGCTCCCACTGAAAAGAGGAGAAGTTGATGGAAACGTTATTCGACTGGCCGACCCCACCGTACTTCACGTTTGCACCAGGAAGCAACAAAACCGGCCCGGAAGCTTGTCTGATCTACCTGCTCAACGGGAGCAAGGCGCTGGGCAATCTGATCCGTTTTTCGCCTGATGAATCGAGCATCGTTTTCCAGCCTACCCGAAGCGAGACCAACGAGACGATCGGTCTCGACCAGATAAAGAGCGTGCGGCTGGTGCGGCCGCTGGTCCTGCGGCGGGAAGAAATTGCACTCGAAGCGCGCGCCCAGGAGTTGTTTCCTCCGTCCGAGCGGCAGACCTACACGGTGAGATTTTCCGACAACCAGATTATGGAGGGAGACACCGTTGGCTATGTCAACCGCAGCAAGGGTCTCTACTTGTTTTTGCCCGCCGAGGACGAAAAAATCGTACGCTGCTTCATACCGCAGCAGGCGGTCAGCAGCTACCGGATCGGCCGGCTGATCGGCGAAATGCTGGTCGAGGAGAAGCTGGCAAGCAAGGACGAGGTGGAAGTCGCGCTGGAGCGGCAGCGCCAATTGCGCGGGCAACGCATCGGCGACTACCTGGCGGAGAACGAGATCGTCTCGCGCGAGCAGCTCGCGCTGGCGATCCGGCACCAGGAGAGCCGGCCGATTCTCAGGCTGGGCGAGGCGCTGCAGCAACTCGATCTGCTAACGCAAGGACAGCTGGAAGCTGCGCTGGCGAAGCAACAGCAGAACCGCAAGCTGCCGTTGGGCCAAATCCTGATCGATATGGGCGTGATTGACGAGCGCACGCTGCAAGGCGTGCTGGCGAAAAAGCTGGGTATTCCCTACGTCAGCCTGCCCAAATTCAATTTCGATCCCAATGCAATCAGGCTGGTCAAGGCTTCGACGGCGCACAAGCAGGTGCTGATGCCGCTGTGCCTCCAGGACAACGCACTGGTGGTTGCCTTCGAGAATCCGCTCAACACGCCGGCAATCGAGGAGCTGCGCTTTCTGACGCAGTTGAAAATAGTGCCGGCAATGGCCTCGCGCAAGGACATCCTTGCGGCCGTCGGCCAGTACTACGACGCCTATGGCGCGTCCGAGCGGCTCAAGGAAATGTTCAACGAGCAAAACGGCCGATATGAATACGAAATTCATCAGACCGCCGGTGCCGATGCGCAGATCAACGAGCTCGCCTCGAAGCTGTCAGAGCAAGACGTCGGCATGGAGGTGATCGAGGCGCCGGTCCCGGAGTCCGACAACGTGCTGGTGCAACTGGTCAACAAGATGATCCTGGACGCCTACCACGGCGGCGTCTCCGACATCCACGTCGAGACTTTACCCGGGAAGCAGAACACACGGGTCCGGTTTCGCAAGGACGGAACGCTGGTCGATTACCTCGAGATCCCGCCCAATTTCCGCAATGCGGTCATTTCGCGTATCAAGATCATGGCGCAACTGGACATCTCCGAGCGGCGCAAACCCCAGGACGGCAAGGTCGACTTCCAGCAGTTCGGCCCGGCAAAGATCGAACTGCGCATCGCGACCATTCCCACCGCCAATGGCCTGGAAGACATCGTCATCCGTGTACTGACTTCCGCGAAGCCCATCCCGTTGGACAAGCTGGGTTTGGCGCCCGATATACTATCTGTGCTGAAATCGGTCGTGCAACGGCCCTACGGGTTGATTCTCGTTTGCGGACCGACCGGCTCGGGCAAGACCACCACGCTGCATTCCTTGCTCGGCTACATCAACACGCCGGGCCGCAAGATCTGGACCGCGGAAGACCCGATCGAAATCACCCAGGCCGGGCTGCGGCAAGTCCAGGTCAATGCCAAGATTGGCTGGACTTTCGCCAGCGCGATGCGCAGCTTTTTGCGCGCCGATCCGGACGTAATCATGGTCGGCGAAATGCGCGACGAGGAAACCGCCAAGGTCGGCATCGAAGCGTCGCTTACCGGCCATTTGGTGCTGTCGACGCTGCACACCAACAGCGCGCCGGAGAGTGTGATACGGCTTCTCGATCTCGGCATGGATCCGTTCAATTTCGCTGACTCGTTGCTCGTCGTGCTGGCGCAGCGCCTGGCGAAGGCGCTGTGCGCCAGATGCAAGCAGGCTTATCAAGCAGAACCGGCGGAGATCGAGGAACTGGCCGCCGAGTTTTGCGTCGACACCGAATTTGATCCCGCCGCGATCATCAGGCAGTGGAAACAGGAATACGCCCGTGACGATGGTTTCACGCTTTATCGGGCGACCGGCTGCGACGACTGCAGCCACACCGGCTACAAGGGCCGACTTGGGTTGCACGAGTTGCTCTCGGTCACGCCGCGGATCAAGCGCATGATCCAGACGCGCGCGCCGATAAGTGAGCTGCTGCCAGCCGCCTTCTCCGGTGGCATGCGTACCCTCAAGCAAGACGGGCTCGCAAAAGTCTTGCAGGGTCGCACCGATGTGATCCAGGTCCGTGCGGTATGTGTCTGACTCTCTTGGCTCCCTGTGCCGCAAAGGGGACGGACGGAAGGACTGCTATCATTTGCCTTTGCTCCATCCGCACGCTGACGCAAGTCTGGCATTCATTATCTTCAGGAGACGAGCTTGAACCCATTGCGCTTCACTACCACCCTCCTGGCGTTCCTGTCCGTAGCACTCGCCGCCATCGCGCCCGCGGCGCACGCCCAGGAGATCAAGATCAGCCGCCAGTTCGGATTGCCCTACATACCGCTGGTAGTCATGGAGCAGCAGCAACTGATCGAGAAGCACGCCAAGCAACTCGGCGTGGGCGACGTCAAGACGAAATGGTCGACTGTCGGAACCAGCACGGCGACGCTCGACGGATTGCTCTCGGGCAGCATCGACTTCGCCTCGGCCGGCATCACCGTGGTCCTGACGCTGTGGGACAAGACGGTGGGCACGCAAAACGAAATCATGGCGATCTCGGGCATCTCGTCGTTTCCGTATCCGCTGGTCACCAACAACCCGAAAGTGAAAACGCTCAAGGACTTCGGGCCCAACGATCGCATCGCGGTGCCGGCGGTCAAGGTGTCGGTCCAGGCGATCGTGCTGCAGATGGCGGCGGCGAAGGAATTCGGCGCCGACAAGCGCACCGTGCTCGACGCCCAGACCGTGTCGCTGTCGCACCCCGACGCGGCCATCGCCGTCATCAGCAAGCGCAGCGAAATCAATTCGCACTTCAGTTACCCGCCATACAGCCAGCAGGAGCTGAAGACGCCGGGCGTGTATACGGTGCTCTGGGCCAATGATGTCACTAACGGTCCCGCGACGACCATCGAGGTGGTCACGTCCAGACGCCTGCTCAAAGAGAATCCGAAGTGGGTCGATGCCTTTCTCGCCGCGCAGGAGGAAGCCAACGCCTTCATCGCCGCCAAACCGCGCGAGGCGGCGCAGCTCTACCTCGCTGCCACGAAAGAGAAGATGACCGTCGACGAACTCGCCGAGATACTGGCCGATCCGCAGGTGCGCATCAGCACCACGCCGTTCAATACCATGCTGTTCGCGAACTACATGAAGGAATCGGGCTCGATCAAGAAAACGCCCGCGAGCTGGAAGGACTATTTCTTTCCGGTCGCGCACAAGCTGCCCGGGGGCTGAGGCGAGCCGCCGCGCGCCTCCCGGGCATCGCCGCAATTGCGGCATTCGACTCCGGCGCCGGCCAGACAGGCTGCTCCGATATGCGCGATGGCGGCATATTTGGGTACCTGGGCCGTGCGGCGGGCTGGAAGCCTGCGGTCACCGTCCCCAAAAATCTGCGCTTGGTCTGGCAGCTCGATGTGACGACCACGAACGCCCGCGTGTAGGCGGAGAACAAGGCTCCCCATCCCGGTTTTCCACGTGCGGTCGTTCCACTTATTGGCGGCTGCAGGCGCCAATGGCTGCAATCGACCCACAGCAGACGTTCAAGCGTGCAGGCAGACCCACCAAAAACAAGCCCCGCCGAAGCGGGGTCTGTGTGAGGCTGAGTGTTGCGCAACTTGCAGTTTCTTACGTCGTCCGACCCAACCCAGCAATAACTGGCACAGAAAAAAGCAGTCAGGTCATAGGATTCGCGCAGCCTCAACCTGGTCCAGGATAACCCGATGCCAGGTCGCGGCTGTGTGGTATGAGCTAACCAGTATTACGCCAGCAGGCAACAATCTGCGGCATAATCCAAACGACTTGCCCGTCCACTAATTCGGACTCCGCTCACCCCTCGCGTCCATGACGTCTCATCCCCGCCGCTCCTTCTCCGGCTCAACATCGCGAGACGAGTTCGCCTACCACCTGAATGACGTGCGCCATGTTCTGCCTGGCAGCGCTTTGCCGGCCGACCGGACTCTGCTCCAGCACCTTCGCGATTACCATGGGCTGACCGGGGCCAAGGGCGTCTGCCTGGAGGGTGGCTGCGGCGCGTGCACTGTGATGGTGGTTCGGCCCGGCTGCGCTACGGCAACCGCGACCGACTCCGCCTGGGAAGACGCAAAGAGGCCGCACTGCATCAGTGTGGCCGCGTGCATGACGCCCATGTCCACCCTGCGGAACTGTCACATCACCAGCATCGAAGCAGTCGCACCGATAGGTGCTATCGCCGCCACGCAGTTGCACCCGCTGCAGGAGGCGATGGTGCTCACGCATGCCAGCCAGTGTGGCTACTGCACGCCCGGTTTTGTGATGGCGCTTTACGCGCAGCTGTGCAAGGAACCCGGCAGCACGCGCGAGCAGCTGGAGCGCGCGATTGACGGCAACCTGTGCCGGTGCACCGGCTACCGACCGATTCTCGACGCCATCCGCGTGCTGGCCGCCGATGTGCCGGAGGACAAGCTCGCGACCGACGCTCTGCGGCGTGTGCGGCGGCGATGGGTGGACATGGTGGCACGAGGCGACGCACCGCGTGCGGCACTATCGAGCATGCCGGTCGCCAACGCCATGACGACCGCCACGACCTCGCTTGCCGACGCGCCGGAGGCGGGCAGCTGGCGCGCGCCGATTTGCGAACTCGAGGATCTGCTCCACGAGCGACACCAATACGCCGGCCCCGGCATCCTGGCATGCGGCTGCTCCGATATCGTATACGACCAGCGCGTGCATCCACCGTCCGCGTCCACAGCAAAGCCGCCGCCCGTGTACATTTCGGTGGCCTCCACACCGGCGCTCAAGGTGTGGAGGGTCGAGGCAGACGGGCTGCTCATCGGCGCTGCCTTGCCGCTCGCGGAAATCGAGACGAAGTTGAATGCGCTGCTGGACGGCAGCGAAGGCGGGAAGAACCACCGGCATAGCGGCGATGACGATCGACAGGTGGCCGCGAGACTGCGCGGTGTCCGAGCCCTGCATACGCAGCTGCGCTTTTTTGGCAACACAAACGTACGCGCCGTTGCTTCTGTCGGCGGCTCGCTGGTCAGCTGCACCCACTTGGGCGATCTGTTGCCGGTGTTCATGGTCCTCGATGCCACGTTGGTAGCACGAAGCAAGCATCACGGCGAGCGCCGCATTCCGATTGCCGACTGGGTCAATCCGGACACCGGACGGCCCACCCTCGAACCCACGGAAGTGCTTGTCGCCATCCACGTTCCCTGGACCACCGTCGATGACTACGTCGAGGTCCGCAAGCAAGGTCGTCGGCGTGTCGACACCACCAGCCTGACGGTGACTGCCTTCCGCGTCACTATTGAGCCGCCGGGCGATGCTTCNNTGTTTCGCTCCGAGCTTGCGGCGATGCAGAGCGATCGCCTGCCCGAGTGGCTGCGGCAGTATCAACGTGCGCTGGTCCTCGGGTCGTTCTTCAAGTTCTTTCTGGCGGTGCTGGACGCCACCGCGCCCGCCGGCCAGGCCGTCGGCGAACGCGAGCGCTCTGCCTTTCTTCGCTACCGCCCCAATCCTCACGAGTCGGAACAGTGCTACGCCGAGACNNGCGCAGCTGACGGGCGCCGCCCGCTACACCGCCGACCTTGCGCTGCCGGCGGGGGGGCTCTACGCAGCGCTCGTCTGCGCCGACCGCGCACACGCGCGTATTCTCCGCGTGGACGCATCCGCCGCCCTGGCACTGCCCGGCGTTGCCGGTGTGTTTACCGCCGCGGACATCCCCGGTGCGAAGATGTTTGGTTTTCGCGTCGTTGACGAGTACTTCCTGGCCGAGCACGAGGTGTACTACGACGGTCAGCCGATCGCAGTCGTTGTCGCCGCCACGCAGGAGCTCGCCGACAAAGCAGCGCGCGAGTTTGTGCGCGTGGACTACGAGGATCTGAAGGCCATCGTGACCATCGAAGATGCGATTGCGGCCAACAGCTACCACGCGGGCTATGAGGCGCGTGTTCTGCAACAGGGCGATCCCGACGGTGCGATGGCGCATTGCCGGCATGTTGAGGAGGGGAGTGTGGTGCTGGGCGGCCAGGACCACTGGTATCTCGAGCCGCAAAATGCGCTGGTGCATCCATCGCCACACGGTGTGGTGGTGCATTCGTCCACGCAGTCGCCGTCGGATGTGCAGGAGTGGGTGGCGGCGGTGCTCGGCCTGCCGCGCTCCAATGTGGAATGCCGCGTGGAACGCGTCGGCGGCGGCTTTGGCGGCAAGCAGCTGCGCGCTTCGCCGATCGCCTGCCTGGCCGCGCTGCCGGCATTCAAGCTGCAGCGCCCGGTGAAGCTGATACTGAGTCGTCCGCAGGACATGCGGATGCACGGCGGCCTGTCGCCGTACCAGGCCAGGTTCCGCGTCGGCTTTGACGGCGAGGGCAGGATCATGGCGCTCGATCTCGAGATATGGAGCAATGGCGGCCACTCGCTGGACTACTCGGGTGACGTGCTGGAGACAGTCATTCTTGTGGTTGACTCGGCCTACCGCCTGCCCAATGTCCGAGTCAGGGGCCATTGCTGCAAGACACACCTCTCCAGCTTCACGGCGCTGCGCGGTTTCGGCAAGCCGCAGGCGTCCGCCATCATCGAAAGCGTGATCGATCACATTGCGCGGGTGCTGTCGGTGGATAGCGCGACCGTTCGCACGAAGAACATGTACGCAGTGGGCGATGTGCTCATGACGGGCACGCCCATGAACGACGACGCCCTGCACAAGTGCTGGACGCAGGTGCTGGCGAACAGCAACTACGAGCAACTGAAGAAGGAGTGCGCCGAGTTCAACGTGCGGAACCGATGGAAGAAGCGTGGGGTGGCCGCGATGCCGAGCAAGGGCAATGTCGGATTTCTGTTCTCGGACGAGATCAACCGCGGGGTGGCGCAGGTCTGCGTGTACAAGGATGCGACGTGCTACGTTTCGCACTCGGGCGTGGAGATGGGTCAGGGAATCGCCACGCGAATGGCACAGGTTGCGGCGGAGGTGCTCGATGTGCCGCTCGCCTCCATTTGCGTCGGTACCACCAGCACGCGCGCCGCCATCAACACGCCGCCGACGACCATGGTCAGCACCGATTTATGCGGGGCCGCCGTGCGCAACGCGCTGCAGATTCTGCTGCAGCGGATGGCACCCGTGCGCGAGGCGCTTGGCGGTGCGTCGGTGCCGTTTGCCGATGTGGTGCGGCGCTGCTACCTCGAAGGTATCGACATGCAGGCGTCCGCCATCGCCAACGAAATGCGCCTCGAGTACGACTGGCAGAAGCAGGCGGGCAACGTGAGCTACTTTTTTGTCTGGGCGGCGGCGGTGTCGATGGTGGAAGTGGACGTGCTGACCGGCAGCGTTCGAACCCTGAAAACCGAGATCGTTCAAGACTGCGGTTATTCGCTCAACCCGCCGCTTGACGTGGGACAGGTAGAAGGGGCGTTTCTGATGGGGGTGGGTTATTATATGCTGGAGGAGCTGATCTGGTCGGCGGACGGTCGCATGTACACGACCAACCTGAGCGCCTACAAGCTGCCATCGCACGACGATGCGCCCGAGAACTGGCGCGTGCATCTGCTGAAGGACTCGCCGTCGGTGAAGGGTCTGTACCACTCGAAGGGCATTGGCGAGTCGAACCTGCAACTGGGCATGAGCGTGTACCTCGCCACCAAGGACGCCATTGCGAGCGCGCGCGCCGACGAGGGGCAGCACGGCCCTTTCTTCCTGGAAATGCCGGCAACGGACGATCGCGTTCGTGCCGCTTGCCCCGATCGATTCNNCATAGTGATGAGCTATTGTGAATCCCATAACCGAGTTCACAGGTTCGCTGTTTTCGGTTGACCCGCGAGCCAGCATTGCTCATATTGCATTGAACTCATGTAACCCAGCGTCGAATGCAGCCTGCGGCTGCTGTAGCAAACCAGCCAGTCGATGACCTCGTCCTTGGCACGGCGGCGCGTCTCGAACCTCATGCCGTGTAGCCGCTCGACCTTGAGCGAGCCGAAAAATGTGGTTCCGGAGCCTAAACGTTAGACATCGGATCGGCGAGCAAAGTAGACCGTGCGACTAACAAGAAAATCACTTCGCAATCTTAGACTTTTCAATCCATGAATCGGCTGCTGGGCTGTACTGTTATTCCGCAGGTTCCGGGTTCAAGCCCCGGTCGGGGAGCCAACCGAGGATCGAACTTCCCGGAAATGAACGTCCGCTCCTGGCCGTTATGTAAAGCTTTGCATAACGGCCATTATGTATAGTTCCCAAT
>PLYG01000055.1 GCA_003153335.1 Betaproteobacteria bacterium
CATCCCGGCCTTGGCCGCGGAATAGTTGGTCTGGCCGAAGGCGCCCTTCTGGCCATTGACCGACGAAATGTTGATCACGCGGCCCCAGCCGCGCTCGGCCATGCCGTCGATCGCGTTCTTGGTCATGTTGAACACGGAATCCAGGTTGGTCTCGATGACCGCATCCCAGCTCGCCTTGTCCATTTTCCTGAACGTCGTGTCGCGCGTAATGCCGGCGTTGTTTACCAGCACGTCGATCGGCCCGACCTCCTCGGCCACCCTTTTCAGGCAGGCCTGGGAGCTGGCAAAGTCCGCCACATTGCAGGGATAGGCGTGAAAGCTGTAACCCAGTTTTTTCATCGAATCCAGCCATTCCGGCGCCTTGGTGTTTCCCGGCGAATGGGTGGTGACGACCTTGTGTCCCAGCGCGGCAAGCTTGATACAGATCGCTTCACCCAGACCGCCCATGCCGCCGCTGACCAATGCTACGCGTTGTACCATGTTGTTCTCCTCTATGTTTGTCAATCGAACTGCCGCCTGTAAATCACCTGTGCGACGCCTCCACCCTGCTCAGGCCTTTTCCAGCACGTAACGGCCGGGGGCCGCATCGAGCGCCGGATAGTCGTTATTGCCCGCCGCGGCAGGCGCCGCGCGCTTGGTACCCGCATGCCTGCCCAGCCATGTCCGCCAATGCGGCCACCAACTGCCCTTTCTCTCCTCGGCGCTGGCCAGCCATTCGTCCGCGCCGGCGCCCTGCAAACCGTCGACCCAGAATTCGCGCCGGTTCTTCGATGGCGGATTGATAACACCCGCAATGTGGCCGCTGCCGCCCAGCACAAACTGCGCATCGCCACCCAACAGGAGGACGCTGCGATACGCCGAGCGCCAGGGAACGATGTGGTCCTCGCGCGTGGCCAGTATGTACGTCGGCATGTTCACAGTACCCAGGTCGACCGGCAGCCCGCACATGGTCAACCGGCCCGGCTCGCGCAGCAGATTGTTGATATAGCAATTGCGCAAATAGTAGACATACATCGGCCCGGGCAGATTCGCGCTGTCGCAGTTCCAGTACAGCAAATCGAACGCCGGCGGGGTCTTGCCCTTGAGGTAATTGTTGATCACGAACGACCACACGAGTTCATTCGCCCGCAGGCTCGCAAATGCGCCGGCAAGCTCGCTGCCATTGATCCGCTCGCCTTCGAGCAGCGCCGGCTCGCGCTCGGCCAACGACGCCTCGTCGACATACACGCCTATCTGTCCGGGATCCGTGTAGTCCAGCATGGTGGCGAGAAAGGCTGCGCTCGCGACGGACTTGTCGCCGCGCGCGGCGAGCACCGCCAGCGCACAGGCCAGCAATGCGCCCCCGACGCAGAATCCGAGCAGGTTGCAGGTCCGGGCGCCTGCGATCGCCTTGACGACCGCCAGCGCCTGCAACACGCCCTGTTCGAGATAGTCGTCCCAAGTGAGCTTGCCCAGTTCCGGCGGAATGCTGCGCCAGGAAATCATGAAGACCGTGTGCCCTTCGGCGACCGCGTAGCGAACAAACGAATTGTCGGGCTGCAAATCCAGAATGTAGTACTTGTTGATGCAGGGCGGAACGATGAGCAGTGGCCGCTCATGCACCTTTGCCGTCGTGGGTGTGTACTGGATGAGTTCGATCAAGTCGTTGCGATAGACGACGAATCCGGGTGTGAGCGCCAGGTTCTTGCCTACCTCGAACGCCGATTCGTCGGTCATCGACACGCGGCCTTTGGCAAAATCGGCCGCGAGATTCTCGGCCCCTTTGCGCAGGCTCTCACCTTCGGTCGCGAGCGCCAGTTTGATCGCTTCCGGGTTCGTGGCCGGGAAATTGGTCGGCGCCATCGCGTCGAGCCATTGCCGCACCGCAAAGCGCAGCCGTTCCTTGTCGCGCGGCGGCAGCTCCGTGATGGCCACAGCGTCCTCCCAGTACTTGCACATGGCCAGATACTGGTCGCGCAACAGCGCAAAGTAAGGTGTTTGCCACTCCGGTCCGGCGAAGCGGCGATCGGTGGGCGGCGTGGGTGGATTGCCGAAGCCTTGCGCCGCCCAGTGTTGCCACTCGTTAACCCATTTGGACCAGGACTGCCCGACACTTTCCCAATAGCGTTGGGCCGGCTCCGAGGGTTCGGCGGCCTGGTTAGCCAATGCCTGCAGCAACGAGGCGCCTGCGTCCTGCCATTGCGCTGCGACTGCCTGCCAGTTGCCTTCGTTCATGGCCGCTTCCGGGCGTGCTTGGTTCGTAAAATTGATGTCTGGAGTGTAGCGAGTTTGCCGCCCCGGCGCTACGGCCTGGGAACAACTATCTTCGGAAATGCCCCCGCGACAGCGCCCCCGATACGCGCATTCTGGTTGCCCGGCGGGGGGTCAATGCTCGAGCAACTGATGCACCAGCGCGATCACGCCGATGCCCAGGCCCAGCAGCACCAGTTGCATGGCGGTCTCGGCGAGCTTCGCCCGCCGTTGCAGTCCGGGAATCAGGTCGGCGACGGCAACATAAAGCATGCTCGCCGCCGCCAGCGCGAGTGCGTACGGCACCCATCGCTGAACCGTCGCCAGCGCCCAGTATCCGACCAGGCCGCCGATTACCGACCCCAGGCTCGAGCCCATGTTGAACAATAGCGCCTGGCGTTTGGAAAAGCCGGAATGGAGCAATACCAGGAAATCGCCGACTTCCTGCGGCACCTCATGCGCAATGATGGCGACCGCGGTGACCACACCCAGTCTGAAGTCCGCAAGAAATGCCGCGGCGATCACTACGCCATCGCAAAAATTGTGAAACGTATCCCCGATCAGGATCATCCATCCCGAGCGCCCGTGTTCGTGTTCGTGCGATATCTCGTCGCCATGGCCGTGCGCGTGGCTGTGCCGCCAGATGACGACCTTTTCGAGCACAAAGAACAGCACGACCCCGATGAGAACGACGGTCAGGATTTCTTCGGCGGGCTTGCCGGCTTCCAGCGCATGCGGGAGCACCTCAAGAAACACCGCGCCCAGCAGCGCGCCGACCGCAAAGGCGACAAACTTGTTGATCCAGGTCGCGCGCAGGCCCAGGGTCAACGCGGCCGCGGCGACGGACAGGATGCCGCCTCCGGCGCAGGCAATCATAATGGCAAGCAGCGAGGACACAGGTCAGAAGCGCGGGAATCGTGCAAAGCGAAGGGGCGACAATCGTAGCATGGTTGCAAAGACCGACCGCGCGCCACGCGTGGAGGGATGCGCGTTTCCGGATCATCAGCCTGCTAAGCGGCCAGCCAGGCCAAGGCCGCCATCCGGCACGTGGCCTTGTCGCGCCGGTACGAAAAAAAACGATCCGCATCAGCCACCGTACAGAACCCGCCTCCGTACACGGCTACCACACCCGCGTGGAGCAAGCGCAAGGTTGCCAGCGCGTAAAGGTCGGCCAGCCATTTGCCCGGCCGCCCCGGGTACGGGACGAATGCAGCGTCAGCACCGGCGTCGCGCATCGCGAACGCTGCGCGCACTTCATCGCCGACTTCAAACGCACCGGGTCCTATCGCGGGGCCCAGCCACGCCATGATCTCCTGCGGCGGCGTCTGCATGCCGGCGATGGTCGCTTCGAGCACGCCGGCGCAGAGTCCGCGCCAGCCGGCATGCGCAGCCGCGACGCGCGTTCCGCGGCGATCGCAAAAGAGCACCGGCAGGCAATCGGCGACCCGGACAGTGGCCGCGCGTCCGGGCTGGGTGGCAACGGCCGCATCGCCTTCCGCCAATTGCTGCGCATGATCCACGGCAACGACTTCTTTGCCGTGCGTCTGGCTGAGCCACAACGGCTCGACGCCGCACACGGCGCGCAGCAATTCCTGGTTCCGGGCCACGTTCAGCGGATCGTCACTCCGGCGGCCGAGGTTCATGCTGCGGCAGGCCCCGGCGCTGAACCCGCCGTTGCGCGTGGTTACCAGCGCGCGCACAGTCGGCGGCGCCGGCCAGTCCGGGACGATCCAGTCGAGGCCGCGCCGCTCCAGTTCTTCCGCCAAGCTCATCGGGGCAAGGCGGCCAGCAGCGCCGCCATGTCTGCCGCCAGCGGCGAGGTCCAGCTCATTGCGGCTCCGCTCGCCGGATGGCGCAGGCCCAAACATTCCGCGTGCAGCGCCTGCCGGACGAATGCCACCGGTGGCGCGTTTCCCCCTTTACCGCGATACACCGGGTCGCCGACCAGCGGGTGGTCGATCGAGGTCAGATGGACGCGGATCTGGTGCGTCCGCCCCGTCTCCAGCCGGCAGCGCAACAACGTGCACGCTGCAAAGCGCTCCAGCGCTTCGTAATGCGTGATCGCGGGCTTGCCAGTCGCCACCACCGCCATCATGGTGCGTTCGCGCGGATGCCGGCCGATCGGCGCATCGACCATGCCGCCACGGTCCACGCGTCCCGCAACCAGCGCCAGATACTCCCGGCGCACTGTGCGCGCCTGCAACTGCCGCACCAGGTCCGTGTGGGCAGCCAGCGTTTTGGCGACCACCAGCAAACCGCTCGTGTCCTTGTCCAGCCGATGGACGATTCCGGCCCGCGGCACGCCGGCGAGTGCCGGACTGTGCGCGAGCAAGCCATTGAGCAGCGTGCCGCTCCAGTTGCCGCTGCCCGGATGCACGACCAGCCCCGCCGGCTTGTCGATCACGATCAGCGCCGCGTCCTCGTACACGATGGACAGCGGAATCGGTTCGGCAACGAAGGAGACTTCGCGCGGATCGGGTGCGGCGGCGAGCATGAGCACCTCGCCCCCGCGCACCTTGCGCGCGGATTCCGCGCGGGCGCCGTCGACAATGATGCGCCCGGCGGCCAGCCAGGCCTGCAGCCGGCTGCGTGAAAAATCGGGAAACAGCCGCGCCAGCGACTGATCCAGGCGCTGCCCGGCATGCTCCGGCGGGACCACCGCCGACTGCACTTCTTCGTCATCGAACTCGAACGGATCGGGCTTGTCGTCACCCATCGGGCCGCTCACGGGAGAGGGTGCCACCATTGCGCTATAATCCGGGTCGATAATCCAACGTGGGAATGCGGCATGAATGTTCGTTTGCCGATAGGCGCAATTGTACTCGGACTCGTCATGTTCTTCGGGGCGCTGGTCGGCGGCTGCGGCCTGCTGCCCGAGGTCAAGGACGAGACGGGAAACTGGAGCGTCGAGCGTATTTTCCAGAACGGGCGCGAGGCGGTGCAGGAAGGCAACTACGCGCGGGCGATCAAGCTGTTCGAGACGCTGGAGAGCCGCTATCCATATGGCCCTTATGCGCAGCAGGCCGTCCTGCAATTGGCGTACGCGAACTACAAGTCCGGCGAAATGGCGGCCGCGGTCAGCGCGGCCGATCGCTTTATCAAGCAATATCCCAATCACGCCAATGTCGACTACGCGTATTTCGTGAAGGGACTCGCCAACTTCAACGAGGACTTCGGGTTTCTCACGTTCCTGGCCAATCAGGACCTGAGCGAGCGCGATCCGAAAACGCTGCGCGAGTCGTTCAGCGCCTTTCGTGACCTGGTTGCCAAGTTCCCCGAGAGCCGCTACGCCGCGGACTCCAGCGCCCGGATGAAATTCCTGGTCAATGCGCTGGCAAGCGGCGAAGTTCACGTCGCCCGCTACTACTACAATCGCGGCGCCTATGTCGCCGCAGCGAGCCGCGCGCAATTTACAGTGCTAACCTATCCGACGGCGCCGGTGATCGAGGATGCACTGGGGCTGATGGTGAGCTCCTACGACAAGCTAAAGCTGCCTGACCTGCGCGACGATGCCCGGCGCATTCTGGAAAAGAACTTCCCGAAAAGCCAATATCTCACCGTCGGCAACACGAGTGCGTGGTGGAAGTTCTGGTAGCGAATTCGTAAGAGGAGCGTTCGGAGCGGCGCCGCAGTGGCGGCGGATCCGATGCGCGTAGGCATATCATCCTACGGCATGTTGGTCACGGAAGGCTCCGGTTCCGCGGCTTCAAACTCTTTCCCGCCCCCTGCAAAAAACGCCACGACTTCATCCAGCTCGCGCGTCCTCTTCATCGGCGGCAGGCTGCGCCAGAGCTTCTTGCCATAGGGCTTGTCGACCAGCCGCGCATCGCAGATCATCAGCACGCCGCGATCGGTTTCGCTGCGAATCAGCCGGCCCGCGCCCTGCTTGAGACTGATCGCCGCCTGCGGCACCTGATAGTCGACGAACGGATTCTTGCCCTGTTTGGCCAGGTACTCGAGCCGCGCCTGCAATACCGGATCATCGGGCGGCGCGAACGGCAGCTTGTCGATGACCACCACGGACAGCGCTTCGCCGCGCACGTCGACACCTTCCCAGAAGCTCTGGCTGCCCAGCAGCACCGCGTTGCCCAGGAAGCGGAAGCGATCGAGCAGCTCGGTGCGCGAGCCTTCGCCCTGCACCAGGATCGGAAAATCAAGCCCGTCGCGCTCGAACGCTTCGCGCAGCAGCGCCTGCGCGCGGTCCAGCGCGCGCAGGCTGGTGAAGAGCAGGAAGGCGCGCCCGCCGCTGGCTTTCAGCACCGGTAACGCGGCGGCGATCACGGCTTCGGTATGCGCCGCCTGGTTGGGCGCAGGCAGGTCACGCGGCACGTACAAGAGCGCCTGATTCTCGTAGTCGAACGGGCTCGCCCAGGACGCCGTGTCGGCCCACGCCAATCCCATCTCGCTCTGATAATGCGAAAAGTCGCCATTGATGGCCAGGGTGGCCGAGGTGAAGATCCAAGCCTTCGCCGAATTCGCGATCTGCTGCTCGAAGATCGTGGCGATGGACAACGGCGATGTATGGAGCTGCCAGCCCATTTGCGTGACATCCAGCCAACGGATATGCGCCTCGTCGCCGGCGCCGCTCCACTGCGCGAGCTTCGCGTCGAGTTCGGTCGCACGGCGCGCGCACGATGCGAGCAGCTCGCCCCGCTCGGCTTGCTGCGCCAGGTCACGGGCCAACTGGGCCGCCAGCGCGGAAAGCTTCGCGAGTTCGGCGGCGAATTCGTCGTGCCGCATCGCGGCATGCGCGTACTTGCCCGGCGGCCGGTCGATCGCCAGCCGGAACTGCTTCGCGGCGAGCATCAGCGCGCCCAACTTGTCGACCAGCTCGCGCGCATCGGGCGCTTCGGTCAGAATCGCCGCTGTCGCATCGCGGGTCAGTTCCTGGATCTGGGCGTTGCTGACCTGGTCGCCGAAGAACAATGTCGCCGTGTCCGGGAGTTGATGCGCCTCATCGAAAATCACCGTATTGCAGGCGGGCAGCAGCTCGGTCACACCTTCATCCTTGAGCATCACGTCGG
Source organism: Betaproteobacteria bacterium (assembly GCA_003153335.1). Lineage (GTDB taxonomy): Bacteria > Pseudomonadota > Gammaproteobacteria > Burkholderiales > Casimicrobiaceae > PALSA-1005. Next base: position 7,254 of record PLYG01000055.1, read on the forward strand.
CGAAAAACAAATGGTGATTGNNGTCGCCCCACACCGACGCGTTCTCCGGCACGGTGGCGAGCGCCGCCTTGTCGCCGGAGGACGAGTGCTTGGCGAAGCGCGTGATGTCGCGCAGGTAGCGGACCTCGGTGCGGCTCTCCAGCCGGCCCTCCTTCGCGGTTCGCTCGAGATGATAGTGACAGATGTAGTTGGCGCGTCCCTTGAGCAGGGCCATGGTGACGGGCACATTGAGCGCCGCGCGCACGGTCGGCAGATCGCGCTGGAAGAGCTGATCCTG
>PLYG01000048.1 GCA_003153335.1 Betaproteobacteria bacterium
CGCGCCGGGCTGTATCTCCAGCGCCGTCAGCGTTGGCGCTACTTGGGACACAGCGGGGAGTAAGAACAACAACTGCGCGGGAAACTCTCTTGGCAATTCAAGTGTTGACCAGATTACCTGTTATTCGAATTCCGCGTCTTTCCTCAGCCTGCTCGCGCCTGGGTCGATCATCAATTCCTCCGTTCCGGGCGGCGCCTTTGCCAACTTTCAAGGGACTTCCATGGCGACGCCCCATGTAACGGGTGCCTGGGCTGTCTTGAAACAAAAGCACGAGAATCTTACCGTTACCGAAGCCCTTAACGCCCTGACCTCTACCGGCCTGTTAGTGACCGATCCGCGCAACGGCATCGTGAAACCGCGGATACGGATCGATGTCGCGCTCAGCGCCATCAGCGCGACGAACTACACGCTCACTGTGGCCAAATCCGGCACCGGCTCCGGCACCGTCACCAGCACGCCCGCCGGCATCAACTGCGGTGCAACCTGCAGCGCGAGTTTCACCAGCGGCACCTCGGTAAGCCTTACGGCCACGCCGGCGGCCGGCAGCACCTTCACCGGCTGGAACGGCCCCTGCTCGGGCACGGGAACCTGCACGGTGACCATGAACAGCGCCATTTCGGTCACGGCGACCTTTGCCCTTGCCGACGACGGCTTCCCGAGTGGAGGCAGTCTCCCCGCCAACTGGGTACAGCCTTCCGGTTCCAACGCATCCTGGTTCGTTACCAACGATTCCGCCTATGCCGGAACGTTTAGCCTCAAATCCGGCATCATCGGCGACAACCAGAAATCGGAGATCGCCTACACCACCACTTTCTCCGCCGGAACGGTCAGCTTCGCCCGCAAGGTTTCCAGCGAACCGAACTTCGATTTCCTTGAATTTTACATTGACGGTGGCTTGCAGAATCGATGGTCTGGCGAGGTGGCTTGGTCAGTGGTCAGTTTCCCCATTTCTGCCGGGACGCATACCCTGCTTTGGCGTTACGTCAAGAACGGCAGCGTTTCCTCCGGCAGCGATGCTGCCTGGATCGATAGCGTCCAGCTTCCCGGCAACCAGCCCGTTCGATTCCCGTTGGAGGCGATTCTAATGCTGTTGTTGGAGTAATGCTCCGCATTGCCTCTTTTCGAGATTGAGATAGATTGCCCGCTGCTAAAAAAAGACGCTGCGCAGTCAATGAATCGCTCGGAGGAGAAATAAAAAACTACTTTCTGGGCGCGGCTGATCCGCAAGGTCTCGCTGCAAGATGGCCTTCGAGTATTGGCCGGAGGGCAGCTTGGGTCACAGCAGGAAATCGGTCAATTTCGCTCTGGGTTTCTTGCGTAGGCATGTCATATAACGATTTGCCCGTAGCTGTTCCAGTTGTTAGTGATGTTATCTCCGGCTGGCCCTCGAAGCGGTCGTTGAGCGCGCAGAGAGGGCTATATCGAATGAGGCCGTGCGCGATCACATCCATACGATCTGGAACGAGGTATTTGTAGAGAATTGACGGAGACGGGTCCATGCGTGTGGGCACTGATTACAGTGGCCTCTTGTATTTGGCCATGAACCGGCGATCGATGAAGTCCTTCCATCGCCAGACCCATTTTCCCGCCAACCCGCAGCGGCCCCAGGCCATGACGGCGCAACGATCGCCGGTGCTGATCAGGGCCAGCGCCCCCGGCTTGGTGATAAAGGGCCGCAACGGCAAGTCGCGCAGCGCGCAGCGCAGATTGTGCGCCAGCACCGGGCCTTGGCGCACCGCGAAGACGCCGGACTTGGGCAGCCTGGCCGATTGCAGCGCCGCGATGTCGCCGCTGCCGAATATCCGGCGGTGCGACGTCGATTCGAGATGGCGGTCGATCAGCATGAAGCCGTTCGCATCGACGGCCAGCTCCGACTCCCTTATCCAGGGCGCCGCGGACGCGGTCGTGGCCCAGACGATCAAGTCGGCATGGATCAGGCTGCCATCGGCGCACCGCAGTTGCCCGGGGTCGACTTCGATCACGCGCGCTCCCGGATGGACGGCGACTTCCCGTGCAGCGAGCACGCGCTCGAACGACCGGCGGACGACCGGCGCATGGCTGGCCAGAATCGTTGGCGTGTCGGTGAGCAATTGAAAGCGCGGGCCGTGCGCCGGTTCGGCGACTGCTCCGCGCGCTGCGTGTTGCATCGCTAGCAGAAGTTCCAGTCCGCCGGCCCCGCCGCCGACCACTGCGATATCTTGATGCGCACCTTGCCGCGCGCGGTCAAGTTCTTGCGCCCAACGCGTAAGAAATCGTTCAATCGGTTTGACGCCGATCGTGTATTCGCGCGCGCCCGGAGCATCCATGCGCGGGGTCGAACCGATGTCGATGCCGCATACGTCGAACGCATGCTTGCTGCCATCGGCGCACTGGGCAATACGACCGGCCGCATCGAGGCGCTCGACGCAGGTCGGCAGCAACACTGCCCCCGCCCACTGCGCCAGGAGCGCGAGATCGATGTGGGCTTCATCGAAACGGTAGTGGCCCGCCACCAGTCCGGGGAGCATGCCGGAGTAGGGAGTCTGCCGGTGCGGACTGATCAGCGTGATGGCAACGTCCGGTTCCGGCCGCAGCGCGAACCGGCGCAGCACTTCGACATGGGCGTGGCCGCCACCGATCAGCAGCAGCCGCTTCATTGCGGCGCCGGCTGCAGCTCGATGTTGCCGTACCAGGCGACTGCCGATTCTCCGGTATTGTCCGCGTCGGTCATGATGGCGATGCCGGAAACGGGCGGTGGTTCCTCGCCAAACGCCCGCCGGTAGTCTTCGAGAATATTGCGTTCATAGGTCAGCCATTCGTGGAGCCGGGACGGACCGGATTCGACGACGATCATTTTCACGCGAGAAGTGAACGCATTGGTAACGAGTGTACCTACCGGCGCCTTGCCGTCCCAGATATAGTTGAGTCCGGCGTGCGGCGGATACTCGCCGTAGATGAGGCGCGCGGCGCCGTACCGGGCGCGCTCCAACAGGGAAACGCGCTGCGGATCATAGGCAAAGGAGACGTAAATGCGGGCTGGATAGTCATCGCCCTCCTTGCGGGTCACATCGCCTTTGCTGATCAGGTTATCCGCCTTCCAGCGCCAGCGCAGTATCGGGTAGGCATGCGCATCCAGCGCAATCTTGCGCAGCAGTCCGGAGGCCGATGCGCTGGCGGTGGCCTTGACGACCTGGCCCTGGACGGGGTCGGGCACTGCCGCGTACAGCGTATGGGTTTTGATGTCCGGAAACGTCAGTGCGCGCCATTCCGCCGGCAGCGTTCCCGCGGGCGCGCCGGCAAAGTCGCCGACGATAATGGTCTTGGGCGGCGCGTCTGCGGAGGGCGGCTGCTGCGCAGCAAGCGGGCCGACAGTTGCCGCCGCCACCCAGACCGCGACGGCACGCCACCCCCGCCATCCAGAGGGAGAATTACTTGGGCCGCACTTCGGCAACGTAGCCGCCGACATCGATGTCTTGTTTCTTCTCGAACCGGATCTGCTTGCACACGTTGTCGTAGCGGGAAAGCATGTCCTGGCGGTCGCGTCCGCCGAGATTCAACACGGCGTAGCGGTAGCTGCCCAGCCATTTCACCTCGCGCCAGCGGCTGTTACCCTCCTTGATGTAGGTATGGAGCAGCGCGTCGGGATAGTTCGCGCCCAGCCAGGCGATCTGCGCCCGGTCCGGGGCGATCTTGATAGCGCCGTTGAACTCGCGGAACACAAAGCTGGCGGCCGCGCCGAACTCGCCGCGGGCCGGCCTGGCGCGCGGGGGGCGGCCCAGCGTGAGATCGAGCAGCAACTGGTACGTATTGACGCCGTCGACCCTTTCGTAGAGGTCGCCAAATTGCGCAGCGAGGCGCGGGTTGACTTCGATCAACTGGATCTTGTCGGCCTGATCATCCCACACCAGTTCGACATTGAAACAGCCGTGATTGAATCCGAGGGCCTGGACCGCGCGCGCCGACAGGGTTGCCATTCGATCCTGAACGGCCTGCGGCAACATGGACGGATATTCGAAGCGCCGAAACGCCTGGGTGCCTGGATACATCAGCGCATCGACAATGCCGACGATGTGGATATCTCCGTTGTCCGCATAGCCGTCCACGGTGANNGTCCCGACAGCAGGCTTTCGCCGATCAGATGCTCGGGATTGATGTCGTAATCGGTATAGACGGGCATCAGATCGTTGAAGGGGCGCACCAGGCGCTTGATGATGTATTTTTCCCAGGGATAGAACGTCAGATGCTGCCGCAGATCGTCCGGCGTGTCGACTCGGCGTGCGAGGACCGAGTGCGCGGCCTTGACCGGCTTGACAAAAAACGGATAGGGCAGGCCCACGTTGGCATGGTCGCGAACCTTGTAGGGGAAGACGGTGAAATCCGGCGTCGCTTCGGGCAGCGCTTCGCGGTGAATCATTCGCGCGTAGTACTTGTGCTGTGCGCGAATGATCGCCNNCCCGGAAGCCCAAGTTTTTGGGCCAGCACCGCCGCGATCAGCGCGCCGTATTGTTCATTCGTGCTCATCACGCCGGCAAGGCCGGTATTGCCGTACTTGCGGGCGAGCTTGTCGATGTACTTGCGGACATTGAACCACAACAGGTTGGCGTTCTCGGGGAACTTGAAGATATCGAAGCCTTCGAACACGAACTCGAATTCATCACCCAGCGCGCTCAGCGCCGAGTAGTCCCATTCCTGAGGAAACAAAAAAAGGATTTTGTGCGGCATGGTCAAATTATAAAGGCTGCTCGTGTTGTTGTTGCGCTTCTACGGTGCGGCGCAGCACCAGCCCCGCGACCAGGTGCGAAAATCGCACATCGGCTCCCAGCCGCACCAGATCGGCCGCAGTATCGACATCCCACGCGACCGGGAGTTCCATCCAGCGAGCACCTGCGGCGGTCATGCGTGCTCGCGTCTGGGCCATGACCTCGCCCGTGCTCCATCCGATGCCGGTAAAGCAATCCGGCACAGCACCCCGGCAGCCGGCCAGCGCATAGCCGCCGTCCTCGACCNNAGCGCGCGATCGGCGCGGATCAGCATTGGCGCATCGAGCAGCGGGCAGTCGCTCCCCAGGAGCACGGCGTGGCCCGGCATCGCTGACTGCAGGGCGAATCGCATGCGCGTGCCCAGATCGCCCGCAGGTTGCTGCCGCAGGATGAGACCATGGCGGTTCGCGATCGCGCGCAGGACTTCGCTGGTCGCATCAGGGCTGCACCACAACTCTCCGCGGGACCGCGGGATCGCGGCACAGGCCGTTGCGATCATGCGCGCCGCGTGCTCCACCATCCGCGCGTGGAGGGTTGCCGCGTCCTGCGGGCCGAGCACGAAAAACAAGCGCGTCTTCACCGTGCCGACAACGGGCGCTTTGGCGAAGAGCTGAAATGTAACGGCGGCCGTCATCAGCGGATTGATGAATACAGCGCGGCCAGGCGTTCGGGTTTGGCGCCCAGAAAAAACCGCCAACGCAGCCACCACATGAACACGATCGTTCGCACCGGACCCTGCGCATCCCAGCGCCGTCCTGCGGTGGTGACCCGCAGCCGCAACGCGGCGGGTGGGGACAACCGTTTCAACGCGCGCGACAGCCCGATGTCTTCCATCAACGGCCAATCCGGAAATCCACCGACGGCGGCAAATGCATCGCGCGTGACGAATATCGCCTGATCGCCGGTGGCGATTCCTGTCGCGCGGGAGCGCAAATTCATCATGGCGGCGACGACGGGCAGCCAGCGCGAGCGGCCGGTAATCGCAATGTCAAAGCGGCCCCATACATGGCGTCCGTCGTCCAGCGCGGCAGCAATCGCATCGGCGGCGCCATCGGGCAGGCACGTGTCTGCGTGCAAAAACAGNNCAGCGGTGGCGCCGGCGCCGGCGTTCATTTGTCTCGCTCGTCCGCGCGCCGCGGTGACAACGGCATCCGCGAGGGGCGTTGCGAGCGCGACTGTCGCGTCGGTGCTCGCGCCGTCGGCTACGATGATTGGGTGACCGGCCGCGCGCAGCGGTTGCAGCGTCCGGAGCGTGGCTTCGATGACCGCAGCTTCGTTGAGGGTGGGAATGATGGCGGCGATCCGCATGGCGGTACCGGTCAGTTCAACGCGCCGCGGACCGGGTCCGGATACGGCGGCAAACATTCATCGTTCTCTTGTTCAGGCAGCCCGTGAAAGTCGGTTTGGCGAAGCGCGGCGAGACGATCGCGTGGGATACGCTCAACCGCGGGAAGAATGTTGCAGCAGGTGGTCCAGCGGCCACGCAGCAGCGATTCGACGAAAACATCGGGCAGCCCCTCGGTGCGCATCGCTTCGGCGACGGGCGCCGGATCGTAGGCAAGTTCCACCAGACGCGGAACAGGCACGGACGCCCCGCGCGGAAAGTCAACGATGCCATAGAACACTCGCGTCGAATCTTCATGCGCGGGGCGGCCGAGCACCCCGGCGTTGAACCAGAACCCGCCGCCGTTTGCGACAGTCCGTATCCAGGGCAGTCCCGAGTGTGTCGCGCACATTCCGGAGACGCGACGCTGCCGCAGCCAGCCGGCGATCGTCGCATCGGTCGTCTCGGACTCCCACACGAATTCATTGACCTGATCGGGACTGCCGTGGCATAGAAGCAACGATTGTCCGCGCCAGAGAAGAACGATCTGCGCCGGCAATTGACGCAGCCAGGCCTTGTGCTCCGCGCTGGTTTTCTGGTCGGTGTAGTCGTAGGAGACCTGGGCATAATGCCGATCCATTGGATCGATGTATCCGCAGCCGCAATCATCTTCTCCGTAACCGATCGCGTGATCGTAGTTACCCTGCACGCAGGCAAGACCGGCGCCACGGATCAGTTCGATTGTCCTGTCGGGCAGGGGCCCAAACCCGCCGATGTCGCCCAGGCAAAAGCGGTGCTCGAGCTGCTCGGTCGCCCGTAAAAAAGCCGCAACAGCCGTAAAGTTGCTGTAGGGCCCACCCGCCAGCGCGATGGCTTCGCAATCGTCGGGGAGGGTGATGGTCAGCCTGGAGTTCATCGCGTTCTTTGCGGGCGGTGGCGAAAAAGCATCAGTTTGTCCTTGTCGCAACATTCAATCCCCAATCGTAATCCAGGAAAGTGATTTCCGCCTTCTGCTCCGCCACCTTGGCGTGCCCGTCCGGCCTGTCGGCAAGAAGCTTTGCGTAGCGCGCGAAAAACTGCTCGCGGAAGGTGATCGGCGGGGCGCGGGCGGCTATGCCCTGGTATCCACTCTGCCAGTCTTGCCTGAACCAGTCGAATAGTTTCGAGACCTCCGGGCTGATTTCGGCGCCCACGATTGCGTTTACGCAGCCGGCGCCCGTTTGGATTTGAGTTTCTTGATCACAATGGGGACCAGCGCGAGTACGCCCAGCAGCGCAAGGGCTACCAGCACCTCTTTGGAGAGCAGTCCGGACTGCGAATCGAGCATACCCAGCGTTTCGCCCAGGTTGGCGAATACGAAAGCTCCCGGGATGATTCCGATCGCGGTGGCCAGGACGTAGGTCGACACCTTGATGTTGGTGAACGCCGGCGCCAGATTGACCAGAAAAAACGGGAACACCGGGACCAGGCGCAGGAACAGCATGTAGTTGAAGGCGTTCTCGCTAAAGCCTGCGTTGATCTTCCGCCCCAGTGCGCCCATCTTGCTTCGGGCCCAGTCGGCGATCAGGTAGCGGGCGGCGAGGAACACCAGGGTAGCACCTAGCGTTGCCGCGGCAACGATGACCAGCGAACCCATCCAGCGGCCAAACAGGAAACCGCAGGCCAGCGACAGGACAACCGCGCCGGGCAGCGAGCACGCGACCGCCACCGTGTAGACCAGAAAGGCGATGCCTATCATCGCGAGCCGGTGGTCGCGCGTAAAGTTCAGCAGCGCATTGCGGTTCGACTTGATGGTGTCCAGCGTCAGGTACTCCTGACCGCCCAGCACAAAGAAGGCAACGATCGCGCCGATAAACAGCGCAAGGATGAGCAGCTTCAGCCATTGCTTGCCGCCCGCAGCCGGTTTTTGTTGCGCTTCCATCATGTCCCCTGCAGTCCGAAAATGCGCTGGATCCAGGCCCTGGCCGACGGCGTCAGGCCCTCCTTGAGCCGCTGATCGGCGACCCGCTTGTTGATCTCGGCGAAGGTAGGGTAGATGTGGATGATTCTCGAGAGTTCCTTCAGGTTCATCCCCTTGTTTACCGCCAGCACGTATTCGTGGATCACCTCTCCGGCGTGTGGCCCCACGATCGCCGCGCCCAGGATTTTGCCCTTGGGAGTGGTGATAACCTTGGCAAAGCCTTCGGTTTCACCCTCGGTCCTGGCGCGATCAATTTCCTCGAAGCCGAATTTGTAGACCTTGTGCGCAACGCCGGTCTTGACCGCCTCGGATTCGGAAAGTCCGATCCGCGCCAACTCCGGATCGGTGTACGTGCACCAGGGAACATGAACGCTGGGCTTGGCCCAGCGCATTCTGAATATCGCCTGCCGCAGCAGGATGCGGGCGTGATGCCCCGCCACATGCGTGAACTGCGGTCCACCGGCCACATCGCCGCACAGGAAAATGTGCGGATTGGTCGTGCGCAGCGTTTCGTCGCAGACGATCCTGCCTTTGTCCACTTCGACCCCGGCAGCTTCCAGGCCCAGGCCTTCGACATTGGCACGGCGTCCGGCGGCAACCAGCAAATGGGTCGCCTGCAGGGATTTTCCCGCGCCATTCTTGTCCTTGATGAACATCCGGATGTCGTGCTTGCCGCCTTCGACCTTCATGATCGATACGTTAAAATTGAACTCGACGCCTTCCTTTTCCATCTGGTGCTGCACGATACGGGACAGGTCTGCATCTTCAACTGGCATGGTCTGGGCAGCCATGTCCACGACGGTCACCTTGGCGCCGAGGCGGGCGAAGGCCTGCGCCATTTCGCATCCGATCGGCCCGCTGCCGATGACAATCAGGCTGGGGACCTGCTCGCGCAGATCGAAGACCGTTTCGTTGGTCAGGAACGGAACGTCGTTGATACCCGGGATCGGCGGTACCGCCGGACGCGAGCCGGTTGCGATGACAAAGGTCCGCGCTGTCAACTTGCGGCCGTTGACTTCAAAGCACTCGGGCGATATGAACTTGCCCTCGCCGAAGATCACATCGACGCCCAGTCCCCGAAAGCGCTCCGCACTGTCATTGGGCTCGATGCCCTTGATGACGGCCGCGACTCTTTCCATCACGTGTCCGATGTCGGGGGACGGCGCGTGCGGCGGAATGTTGTAGTCGGCAGCGGTGCGCATCAGATGCGCGATCTTGGCCGACTTCAGCAATGTCTTGCTGGGGACGCAACCATTGTTCAGGCAATCGCCCCCCATCTTGTGTTTTTCCACCAGGGCAACCTTGGCCCCCAGCGACGCGCCGCCGGCCGCGACAACCAGTCCGCCCGCACCGCCGCCGATAACGACTATATCGAATTCGGTTCTTGCCACGCTTGTCTCCCGCAAATTTCGGATCTGGACGAATATGCCGAACATTGTCGCCATTTATGCGCCAGACCTTACACCTGGTACAGCATAGCGCAGGCAAATCGCGTTTGGTTGGAATGTCCGCGGACGCGGCTTATAATGCCCGCGGAACCCCCTCCCGAAGAATCGGGAAACAAACGAGTCAAGAAGAGCGCACGCCATCGGGGCGGACGCACGCGCGCCGATCGAGCGAGCACGTCCGTCACCGGAACCAATACCCAGGAAAGGAAGGCTGATGCGCTGCGTGAAAGTCTGGACTGGCATGTTCATGGCCGTTGTTGCGTTCGGCGCGGCAAGCGCTTGGGCGCAGCAGGGAGCCTGGCCCAATCGCACGGTCAAGCTGATTTCCCCATTCAATCCGGGCGGTGCCATCGACGTGCTCAACCGCGTGATTGCCGAAAAACTCGCCGCGCGCCTGGGCCAGCCTGTCGTCGTCGAAGCGGTGCCGGGGGCGAACACCATCAAGGGCGCTGAGGCGCTGGCACACGCGCCGGGCGACGGCTATACGTTTATGATCACGACCATGTCGACGACGGTGAACAATGTAGTGTTGTACTCCAAGCTTCCTTATGAACCGGCGAAAGACTTCACGCCGATCACGCAACTGTCGCTGGGCAGCGTGCTGCTAGTGGCTCCAGCAGATGCGCCGTACAGCGACGTCAAGGGCTTCATCGCCTGGGCGAAGGCGCAGGACCGGCCCATCAGTTTCGGTTCCTGGGGCGTCGGCTCGTCGGCGCACTTGTATGGCGAAGTGCTGCGCCGCGATCATGGGGTCAACCTGAGCCACGTGCCCTACAAGGGCGAGGTGCCGGCGATTGTCGATGTGATCAACAAGTCGCTCGATGTCACCTTTGCCAGTCCGGTCGGCGCCAGGCCGCAGATCGCGGCGGGCAAGATCAAGCCCATAGCGATGACCGGTCCGCAGCGCTCGGTCGCGATGCCCGACCTGGCCACCTTTGCGGAGCAGGGTGCTGCGGGGATGGATCTGGCGGTCTGGGTAGGGGCCTATGCGCCGGCGAATACCCCACGGCCGATAGTCGAGCGCCTGCAACAGGAGTTGGCGGCCATCGTCAAACTGCCCGACGTGGCGCAACGAATGACCGAACAGGGCCAGACGCCAATCGTGAATACCGCCGAGGAATTTGCCAGGGCGTACCAGGCCGACTTTCCGAATAGGGAAGCGTTGATCAAGAGTTCCGGCGCCAGGCCGGAGTGAGTGGAAAATGAGTGGAAAATGAGTGGAGAATCAGCATGGACTTGAGCAAAACTCTGCGGCGCGCCGGCATCCATTATGAAGACCTGATCTGGGCGTGAGCGTCAACATGGATAGCGGCACCGCATATGGCCGGCCGCAGCCGAGCTTTGATGCGGACCTGACGCAGGTCGGCCCAGGCTCGCCGATGGGCGAATTGTTGCGGCGATACTGGCATCCGATGGGGCTGGCGGCCGATGCGAGCGCGACGCCGCGGCGGGTGCGCGTGCTGGGCGAGGATCTGGTGCTGTTTCGCGATGCAGCGGGGCGCCCGGGGCTGCTGTATCCGCGCTGCGCCCATCGCGGCACGTCGTTGTACTACGGCCGTATCGAGGACCGCGGTATCCGCTGTTGCTATCACGGCTGGCTGTACGATGTGACGGGGCATTGCCTGGAGCAGCCTTGCGAACCCAATGGCGGCGAGCGGCGCGGCAACGTGCGACAACCCTGGTATCCGCTGGAAGAACGTTTCGGCCTGATCTTTGCGTATCTTGGCCCGCCGGAGAGAAAGCCGGCGTTGCCGCGCTACGATGCGCTCGAAGAACTGGATGCCGGCGAGTTCATCGACGCTGATGACTCCAGCATCGGCTCCGGCGGACCGCCGATCGTGCCATGCAACTGGCTGCAGCATTTCGAGAATGTGATGGACCCGTTGCACGTGCCCATCCTGCATGGATCGTTCAGCGGCCCCCAGTTCGTGGCGCAGATGGCGCTGATGCCGGCGGTGAGCTGGGAGACGACTGGCCGCGGCATTCGCAGCGTGCAGATACGTAAAGTCGAAGGCGGCAAGACTTTTCGCCGCATCACCGAAGCGGTGCTGCCCACGTTGCGCGTGGTGCCCAGTCCGCGCGTCGGCCACTTTGGGCGAGTCGAGTCGATTGGTTGGGTGCTGCCGATCGACGACACCTCGTTCCGGATCTACGTCGCGGGCCGGGTCACCGAAGCGGGACAGCTGGGCAGGATGCGCTCGAAGTTCAACGGCAAATTCTGGTGGGAGCTCTCCGCGGAAGAACACCGCGCGACGCCGGGCGATTATGAGGCGCAAGTGGGGCAGGGCGCGATTACGTTGCATTCGGAGGAGCATTTGCGCACCAGCGACAAGGGGGTTGCGCTGCTGCGCCGCATGTTCAAGGCGCAGCTCGAAGTTATCGCTGCCGGTGGCGATCCCGTAGGGGTCGAGGCCGATCCGACGCGCGCCCTGGTGCGGCTCGAAGCCGGAAATTACCTCGATGTGTGAGCGCTGGATGCATGGCTGCGCGGCGGCCGCGCGGGCTTTACGTTGAGCGTCCTGTTGCTGACGCAGCCGCAGGCGCCGGCGTTGTTCGCCGGGCTGCTGCGCGAGTCGCTGCCCGGTGTTCCGGTTTGGGAATCCGCAGATCTGGCCGCTCCGGATGCGGTCGCAGCGATCATTGCATGGCGGCTGAAGCCGGGGACCGCGGGCCGTTATCCGAACCTGCGGCTGATCTGCGCCACCGCGGCAGGCGTGGAAAAAATCATCGACGATCCCGGCCTGGGCAAGGATGTGGCGGTCATGCGCACGGTCGATCCGCTCGTCAATATAGGCGTTGCGCAATACGTGCTGCTGATGGCGTTGCGCCACGTGCGCGGGTTGCCGCGGTTCGAGGCGCAGCAGAAGGAGCATGCATGGATTCGCCACCGGCCACCGGACCCGTACGGCGTCACCGCCGGCGTGCTGGGCATGGGCGAGGCGGGCCGCACCGTCGCCTCGCTGTTGCATGCGGCGGGCTTCAAGGTGATGGGCTGGTCGCGCACGCCGAAACAGCTGCCCGGCGTCGACACCGTGGCCGGCGCCGACGGGCTCGCGGCCTGTCTCTCCCGTTCCAAAGTGCTGATCTGCACGCTGCCACTGACCGCGGAGACACGCGGGATACTCGACCGGCGCACGCTGGGCATGCTGCCGGCCGGTGCCTATGTGATTAATGTGGCAAGGGGCGGCCATCTGGTGGAAAGCGATCTGCTGGGGCTGCTCGCGGAGGGTCGTCTTGCCGGCGCGGCGCTGGACGTGCAAGAGGTCGAGCCGCTGCCTGCCGACAGTTCGTTGTGGGATCACCCGGGGGTTACCATCACGCCGCATATCGGGGCGCAGGCCAGCGTGGCCTGCGTGGTCACCCAATTCGCCGAAAACTGGCGCCGACTGTGCGCCGGCCAGCCGCTGGTGAACACTATCGATCGGTTGCGCGGATACTAGGCCCTTGTCAGCAAATCGCAAAGCGAACAGGCGACGACCTGGGTTGCCCGGCGCAGATCATCGAGCAGCAAATTCTCGTCGGCGCGCTTGGCGTTCGATTCCAGGATCGTGCGCGGCCCGGCGCCATACAGCACCGCCGGGATTCCGGCTTCTGCGTACAGCCTGGCGTCGGTGTACAAGCCCACGCCTTGAACCGGCAACGGTTCGCCGAATACACGTTCGCCATGGCGCCGCAACGGCTCGACCAGTTTTTCGCAGCCTGGCCGCGGCGTCAGCGCGCGAGCAAGGAGAATACGCCGGATCTCAACCCGGATGCCTGGATTTTTTGCCGCGGCATCTTCGATAATTCGGCGCAGGTCCGCTTCGACCACATCAGGATTCTCCTCGGGGATCATCCGGCGATCGATTTTCAGCACGACCTTGTCCGGCACCACGTTGGTGTTGATCCCGCCTTCGATGCGCCCGACGTTGAGCAGCGGTGACCCGATGCCGGGCGTGGCCGATAGAATCGCGCCCAGCCTGTCACCGACTGCATAAAGCGCCTGCAAGACGCCCGTTGCCGCCCGCAGCGCATCGATGCCCGACTTCTGATCGGCCACATGTGCTGCCTTGCCATGCAACGTGACTTCGAGATGCAACGCGCCGTTGTGCGCGGTGACGATCGCATACGAAAACCCTGGACCGATGACCAGGTCCGGCTTGGTAAGTTGATGTCGAAGCAGCCAGCCCGGTCCCATCTCGCCGCCGAACTCCTCGTCGTACGTGAAATGCAGTTCGACGGTCCCGTTGAGCGACACGCCGTGGCCGCCAAGTTCGCGCAATGCGTTCAGCGCATAAGTGAATGTTGCGAAGTCCGACTTCGATACCGCGGCAGCCCGGCCGTAGATGCGTCCATTCTCGAGCACGCCTTCGTAGGGCGGTCTGGTCCAGCCTTCACCAGGCGGGACGACGTCGCCATGCGCGTTGAGCGCGATCGTCGGACCCGCAACGCCGAAGCGGACGCGAACAATCAGATTGGTAATCGAGGTCAGTCCATACGCACGGACGGCGGCGGCGGGGACGGGATGCCGCTCCACGGTGTAGCCCATGGCTTCAAGCAACTGCGCAGTCCGCTCCGCATGCGGCGCATTGTCGCCGGGCGGCGTGTCGGTGGGGACGCGAATCAGTTCGCGCAAGAACGCGACGGCCTGGTCATGCTGGGCATCGACGAAGTTTGCGATGAGCTCTGTCGGTGTAAGGGGCACGTCAGTGGGTGCCCGGCGATGCGGGATCGAAATGTTCCAGAAAGTGCAGCAGCACGGAGGTTGCGGTTTCCGCATCCTCCGCCGTCATCGTTTCGAGTGGATTGTGACTGATGCCGCCATTGCCGCAACGCACGAACAGCATGGCGATCGGCGCGATCCTGGCCATCTCCATCGCGTCGTGGCCGGCGCCGCTGGGCAGATGGCGGACGGGGCACCCTTGCGCAGCGACGCTGGCGGCAAAGCGGGCCTGCAGCCGAGTATCGCAGAGCGCGGCGGAAAGATGGAAGAATGGTTCCCAGGATAGCTCCACGCCGCGCCGCGCCGCGATCGTGGCGCACTCTGCTTCCACCGCGACAAGCGCGGCGAGCCGCCTGCTGTCATCGCCCGAGCGCAGATCGACGTTGAACTCGACGTCGCCGGGAATCACATTGATCGCGCCCCCGCCCGGAATCGCCAGCTTGCCTACCGTCCCACACAGCGTGTCGGCGCGTTCAAGACAATGGCGCTCGACCGCCAGCACCATCTCGGCCGCGGCGGCCAGCGCATCGCGCCGCGCCGGCATCGGCACGGTCCCGGCATGGCCTGCGGTTCCCGTCACGCGGACGCGAACCCGGGTGCCGCCGGCGATCGAGGTGACGACGCCGACCGGCAGTCCTTCGTTCAATAGTACCGGGCCCTGTTCGATGTGGGACTCGACAAAGGCGGCAACCTTTCTTGGATCGCGTTTGAGAGAAGCTATCGCATCCGGATCGCCGCCGAAATTCCGGATCGCCTCGCGCAGCGATATGCCGTTGGCGTCCTTCTTGTCCAGAAAAGCAGGATCGAAATTGCCGCCCAGCGCCTTGCTTCCGATCAGCGTCACGCCGAAGCGCACGCCTTCTTCGTCGCCGAAGGCCACGACCTCGAACGTGTACGGCAGGCGCTTGCCACGCGCATGCAAGTCCTTGACGCAGGCGATCGCAGTCAGGATCCCGAACACGCCATCGTATTTGCCCGCGTTGACCACGCTGTCCATGTGCGACCCGGTGATGACCAACGGTGCGTCCGGATTCTCGGCGGCGTAACGCCCGACCACATTGCCCAGCGGGTCGAACGCCGCTTCCATTCCCGCATCGCGCATCCAGGCGATGATCCGGCTCCCGGCCTCACGGTGCTGCGGCGTCAGGAAAGTGCGCGTGACGCGTCCGGGTTCCTCGGTAATGGCGCCGAGAACTTCCGCTTGTTCGAGTATGGTTGATCCGTAGCGCATGTTCATCCTGGTGGAGCAGCGTGGGTGGCGATCCAGTGCCGCGCAATGTTGCTGCGGCGGGTCACCCAGACCTGGTCGTGCTGTTGAACGTAGTCGAGAAAGCGGGAAAGCGCGGCGGCGCGGCTGGACACTACCGCGTGCCGTTGCTCGTCTCGCCGTGGTCGTATTCGACCTACCGCGGTAGCTGAAATCTACCTATTGGCGACGGGGACCAGTATGAAGTCGCCGCCCTCATGTCCGGCGTGGGCCAGTCCGGTGTAAAACGGAGTTTGGTCAAAGTTCATCTTTTGCGAGCGATAAACCACGCGCGCATGGACGGCGGTGTATAAACCATCTCCCGTCATCACGCCTGTCGTCTCATCGAGCACCTCCAGCAGCGCTCGCGCAAACAGTGAATGTTTCGAGATGCCTGCCCCTTCGTCGTCGAGCACCGGGGCCAGCATGCCCGAGGTCAGGATGGTCCGGCTGACCACTTCCCAGAGTGCGCCGACCGCGCGGGCGCGTCCGTCGTCGCCGAGGCCGGGCCGAATGCCGGTGACTACGCCTGGAAGGTCCGCCGCCAGTCCGCCGGAATAGCACGAATCGGAAATGATCAGTACCTTGCGCGCCTTCATCTTGTTGACCAGATCGGTCACCCGGTAGCTGGGTATCCAGTGGGTGTCGCGCTGGGTCTCGCCATCGACCGGGATCCAGTGGGTGCGCTTGTTGCGCGTATCCAGCTGGCCGTGCCCGGCGTAGTAAACGATCAGGACGTCGTTGTCGTGCAGGGTGAGCACATAGTCGTTGAGCGCGCCTATGATGTCGTCCGCCGTTGCGTCAATCAGCAGGTTGATCTTGTACCCGAATTTCTTCGACAGCACATCGGCCACCGTGCGCGCATCGTCGACCGCCGTTTCCAGTTTCGGCCACTGGCGATACGCGTTGTTGCCAATGATCAGCGCGTGCAGCCGCCCGACGCCTGCCGGCGGCTTTTCGGGCAAGGCCTCGATCATGTCCGTGGCGGTCGTGGGTCCCGTGCGGATGGCAAAGTTCAATTCATCGCGTTTTCCGTCCTTGCTCAGCGCAACAATGGATACCGGCGTGCTCGCGCCCTGCAGCTTCACGTCCTCGCTGAAAAATCCGTTTGGGTCGAGTTCCGCGCCGGCGCCGTTGACGGTGACACCACCCAGGTGTGGTCCGAGATTGACCCAGCCGGTTATTTTTTTCACCTGGACTTGTTGTCCGCGGATATTGAATGCCGTCGACGGGCCGGCACGGACCAGATTCGGATCGACCAGTTCGATCACCGGGCGTTCTCGCCGCGATTCGAGCAAGGCGCCGGGCGCCGCCTGGGATTCGGCTTGCTTCAGCGAGTCGGTCAACGCCTGTTTGGCTTGCGCCAGTTCGGCTTGCGACGTCGCCGCGCCCTGCACCAGCCGCGCTTCAAGCTCGGTCAGCTTGCGCTCCTTTTCCTGCAATTCCTTGGTCAGTTTTTCGACATCGCGAGAAGGTCCCGAGTCACTCGTGGCCGAAGGGCTTCTGGCACGTTCGTACCAGCGCCGGGCTTCGTCGGAATCCTTGTCGACCCCCAGTCCGGTTTCATAAAGCGCGGCCAGCGCCAAGGCCGCGGCGTGGTTGCCCTGCTCCGCAGATTTGCGATACCAGCTTGCGGCATTCTTGTAGTCGGGTTCCGCACCGAGTCCCATTTCGTAAATCTGGGCCAGACGCCGTTGGGCGTCGGCATCGCCTGCCTTGGCCGCCGCCTCCCAGATCTTGAACGCGACTTTCGGATCGGCACGGTCATACAGGACGTATTCGCCCCCCCTCACTTCGCACTCCGCCGTCTTGAGCAATACCGGCTTGCGCGCGGCAAGATAGGTGACACCGGCGCCGAGGCGCCTGACCGCCCCGGGCAACAGGCAATCGACTATGGTGTTGGCGTCGGCGGCGAGCTTCTGGGCGGCGCCCGCTTCATACGTCGGCGTTTGCGCGGGCAGGGATGCGCTGAACATCAGCGCTGCCGGGAGCATGACTACCTGCGACACGCGGCGCCACAATGCAGTTGGCAATCCCATATATCCAGTCACTCGAATTGGTACGGCTTGTCTGCCGACGCGCGGGGTTTGGGGCTGATCCCCTCCTGGAACCGGCGGCGCAGATCGGTGAGTTCGGTTTCGGTCAGCCCGACGTCTGCCGCGGAGAACATCGCGGGATCGGGGGTATGCATCAGGAACGCCTGCATTTCGTTCGCAGCCAACTCCCGAATCGAGGAATCGTAGCCGCGCGACCGGAGAAAACGAGTGAACTTGTCACGGGTCACCAGACTCATCGAATTGGACCAGAACCAGAGAACGTAATTCTGGTACACGGTGTCCGTGGCAAACCGGGCGTGGGATAGTTCGTGCTGCAGGATGATTCCGCGCTGCGCCGCCGTTATGCTGCAGGCGGCGCAACCGGCGACGATCGAGACCTGGGGCACGCTGACCAGTATCCGTTCCGGATCGACTACGGCGACGCCGGCCTCCTCTTCGCGCAGCAGTTGGGATTGGACCAGCCAGTCGTAGAGGCGCTGCTCGTCGACCGTAATGGGCTCGCCCTGGAACCGCGCGGAATTGAAAAATCGCGCCAGCTCGCTGGTCCGCATATTATTGCCGACGGTGAGGGTGTCGAACTGGACCGAATTCTGTGCCAGCCACTTTTGCACTTCCGGGACGGTCATCACGCGGGTTTTCGAGGATCCGGCCCGCTCGATGAAAAGAATCAGGCGGGCGAACATCCGCGCCTGTTCGCGAATATTCGGAAAGTCGAGCACCAGCGTGCGCTCGCTGTCGCGCAGGACATAAATCGAAAATGCGTCGTTCGTAGCCGCCAGGATCTCTTCCCGGCTCAGCCGTTTGAGTCCCCGAAGATTCGGGGCGGCGGTGCTCTGCTCTGCCGCAGTCGCTGGCGTCCGTTTGGGCGAGTCCAGCGTCGGCCTGACTATGTTGCTGGGTATCTCGATGTCGAGCGATGGGGGATTGCGGTTGGCGGGCGTAGGCGCCGAACCCTGCTGTAGTGCCGGTGGGGCTGCGGCAGGGGCGGTTGCGGACGCAGCGGGCGCAACGGTTGCAGCGGGCGCAGTGGGCGCAACGGTTGCAGTGGGCGCAGTGGGCGCAGTGGGCGCAGTGGTTGCAGCGGGCGCATCGGGCGCAGCAAGAACTACCGAACGGACCTTGGGCGGCTCCACCGGCTGCGCCTGCTGCGCCGACGCCGACTCGCAGATCAGGCATTGCAAGAAAAGAAAGAAAATTCCGGCGCGCTGAAAAACGGTCATGATTCGCTGGCTCTCAGACGTACGGCGCTGGACAGGGCCGCGGATAAATCGTGCGCGGCCCCGGGGTTGCAGTGAAAAGAACGGTCAGCCCTCTACGATGATGCGTACTCTGCGATTCGCAGCATCCTCGGGATTCTTTGGATCGGCGAGTTCGGTGGAGCCTTTGCCAACCGCTTTCAGCTTTCCAGACGGGATTGAGTGCTTGGTGGCGAGAAAGTTCTTGACCGACTGCGCCCGTCTGAGGGACAGAACCTTGTTGTACGCTGCGCTTCCCTTGGCATCGGTGTGGCCCTCCAGGACAAACTCCTTGGCGCCGGACAGTTCCTTCGACTTCAACGCTTCGCCGAGCTGGTCCAGGACGTCCTTGCCATCGTTGGTCAGCCGGTCCGAGTTGAATTCGAACGGAATCTCGAGGTCGAGCGCCCGTGCTTGCGGCTTTCCTGACGGCGCGGCTGCAGCGGCCGTGGCTGGCGCATCCGGAGTCGCCGGTTTCCCGGAATCGCCGCTGCCGATCGACAAGCCGCGGGTGCGGAAGGCCGGAGTCGACTGCCCGGCAGCGGGGCTCAATGCCTGCACAATCTCGGCCTTGGTTGGTTTGCCGCGCAACGTGCCTACCTCTTGCGCAAGTACACTGGTGCAAAATGCGACGGCGCCAACAATGGTGATCGCCGCGAGCGTGCTGCGGACGGGAAAGCCTGGGTTATGCATGGAATTCTCCTTTCCTACGGGTGTGAATAAATCCTGTTCCTGAGTTGCACTTGGCGCCGGATTCGTTCAAAACTTCGGCGGTGGCATTTTCGACGGGGGGCGAGCCGCGCTAATTTAACACGATCGTTGCCAAATGCAATCTCTGCGAATGCTGTTATACGATATGTCGATTGACAAATTTCCTCCCGCGACGCCGGCTGGTCATCCTCCCGGGAGTTCGCTTCAGAGACCTTGCGCGCGGGAGCGATCTATGAACCGAGGCGAGATGCCGGTGCGATTCACCGTGTCCGAATCCGCGGCCAAGGGGCGCGGACACATCACGACAAATGACGTCTGCCTGACACGGGCTCGATGCTTGTTGCTCTGCGTCGTGGCCGCGTGGCTGGCATGTGGTTGCGGCGGGTTACGGGTCCGTGCCGATGAAGTTGCCGCAGCGGCCGCGTTCGCCAGGACCACGGTTCGCGGCACACAGTTCCTGCACGTCGCCTATAGTGCAGAGGACGCTGGTTCGCGAGCGCCCATCTGGGTCTACATCGAGGGCGACGGGGTGCCGTGGATCAACGAGACGGTTCCATCAGGCGATCCGACACCGCGCAACCTGATTGCGCTCGACATGATGGCCAAGGGTACGCGGCCGGCTGTTTACCTGGGGCGGCCGTGCTATTTCGGGACCGCCGACCGCGCACCCTGCGAGCCGGTATGGTGGACGCATCGACGCTTCAGTCCGGAAGTAGCGGTCAGCATGGTCGCCGCGCTCCGTCGATTCGTTGTGGAAAGAGGCTGGACGGGCAGGCCTATCAACCTGGTCGGCTTCAGCGGCGGCGGCACGCTGGCGACCTTGATGGCTGCCCGCATGGATAGCGTATGCGCGTTGATCACGTTGGCCAGTCCGCTGGATATTGACGAATGGACGGCCAGTCGCGGCTATTCGCCTCTTGCGGGATCGGAGAATCCTGCACAGCTTCCGCCGCTCCCCGGCGGCTTGCGGCAACTGCATCTTCGAGGAGAACGCGACCAGGTCGTATCGCCCGACAACGGGAACGAGTTCCGGCGCCGGAATCCTGCTGCGCAGTTCCGTGTTATCGCGAAGGTCGACCATGGTGCCGCGTGGGTCGCTGTTTGGGAAAACCTGCTCAAGGAAAAACTGGATTCCGCTGTCGCCGATTGTTCATGACCCATATCCGGCTCCGGGATTCCTGCTGAAGAGCTCGACATCGTGCCGCAAATGGTAGCGGAAGCGTTATGATTCGTAATAGAGAGCAGATTGGCGGCCCTGGAAGTTTTGCTTGCGCAAGCGCCGGAAAGCCCGCAGTGCCGCAGTGCCGCAGACGGCGCGACGGCCGGGCTGTTCCCGGTGGATGGTCCTGCGCACCCAAAAGCGGTGAGTAAAGCGCCATGAAGTGCCAATGGAGTGGAACGCGGGCCGTTGCTGGAGATCGCTTCTAAGATATTGATTAAAATAAGAAAAATAACTCGAAAAAGAGGCTTCAGCGAATTGCGCAGGCGGTCCGTCGAGGAAACGACAATGCGTCCCGATAAAGCGACAATCATTCTGCGCCGCGGTCAGCAACCCTGCTGGCTTTTTCAGCCCGGTGTCGTCGCAATGCCGGTAGCGCGCGCTAGGGCTGCGTGTCGCTGTTAATTGGTGACAATCCCGGACATTTGTATTCTAATGGCAACTTCATCGCGAGCTCCCACCCGGTAAGAACCCGATCGCGATAAAAAGTGAACGATTCCCGGGGTGGCTGCAACTTAGAATGCAAACGCGGTTTCGCGTGACGCCCGGAGTAAAAAGGGTACTGTTGTTCAACTTCACTGTAAGGAGAAGCCATGAAACTGAAACACAAAGTAGTTGCCATCGCGATTGCCACCCTGTTTGCAGGTGTTGCCTTTGCCCAGTCGACGTCGAAAGTGAACGTCGACGCCATCAATCAAAGCCAATCCGGCATGTTGAACAAACAGGAAATGGACCTTGGTAATGCAAAGGCTGGCGGCAAGTCTGACGTTACGCTCAAGAACGTCAACCAGAGCCAGTCCGGGATGCT
>PLYG01000579.1:0-15736 GCA_003153335.1 Betaproteobacteria bacterium
GTTCACGGCCGGGAGGATGTCAACCGGCGCAGTTCGATAGTGGTCGTAATGCTGGGGCTGTCCGTCCTCTTCGTCGGCCTGAAAGTAGTCGAGGTGTTGCTTACCGACTGGTCAAGCTGGACACTGAATTGGCGACGATGGACCAGCTTCGTCGGATTCGCATTGGCCTTCTTTTGGTACGCTGTATTCGTCATGGCCGGTGCGGACGGCGATTGGTTTGGCCGGTACCGACGCCTCATCACCGGGGGCACGCTCGGGATCGCGATGGCCGGCGTTACTTGGTGGAGCGGGGGCTCACCTGAAGCCATCGCCATTGCGGGAGCGCTTGGTATCGTAGCGGGTGCCTTTGCCGACAAATGGGTCGAGGGAATCTGAGTACCTGACAGCCATGCTCGGAAAGATGGGTGACCGCGTTGATGCAGCGGGCACGGTGCGTTAGATGAGGCACCTGATTGCCTCCCAACAGCCCCAACGCGCCCCAAAACTCTGGCACCATGGAGGCTTCAGAACGAACGTTCTCTCCCGTGCACGGATCACGAATGGCGCACCACCTCTGTGAGATGTCGTCCCGTCGGNNGCTGGCCGCCGCCGACTCGTGCTGCCATCGCACCCGCACTCCCTTATCCAGCCACGCAGGGCATTTCATTGGCAACGCGTTCGTTCATCGACCGACATTCTGCGGCCTTTGAATATCCCCTTCCTCTCTGGAGACAAATATGGCAGTCACCCCTGCAAACGAAAGTACCACCCCGCTGACGAACATCCGCTACAGCGCGTTCCTCGGCATCCTCTACGTCTCGACCCCCGAGGTCGAAACGAAGATCACCGAAGTGAAGCTGACCATCGGGGGCGAAACCGTGGTCAAGCGCGGCTACACCGGCAACTCCGGTGAAGCTCCGTCGGCCAAGGCTCTCGCACTGCTCAAGGACGCCGGCATCACTGCGGTGAAGTTGAACGGTCGCCTGTCGTCCGCCAAGGTCATCGCCCGCGAAGTCAACGGTCGTCAGTCGCCGTACCTGAATGTCACGCTCCGTGACGATGACGGCCGCTATCACCTGTCGCTCGACTTGAACCAGCCCGCCGCGCAGAAACTCGCGCGCAAATTGGCCAATGCGACACCGGGTGAAGAAACGGCACTAGCCCTGTTCGCGACCTACGGCCAAAAGCCCGGTCGTGATCGCGCCTACGCTGAGCACAACGCAACGTTGAAGCAGAACGGCGTCGAAGTCCCCGGCATCTCGCCGAAGGACGCTCTGCAGCCGCTGCTCGACAAAGCGAAGTCCGCACTCGTCGCCGCCGGTATTGACGTGACCGACAAGGAGACGCACAACAAACGTCGCTCGACCGTCACGCTGGAGTACCACATTGCAGTCATGACCCGTGTCGCGGAAATGTTCTCGGCGTATTACATCGCCCGAGGCACACATCCCGATGCGCCGGCCACAACCGACGTTGCTTCGACCACGACGACCGCTGCCGCCCCGGCTCCCGCCGCTGCAGCTTCGTCCCCGGCGCCAGTCGCTCCGAAGCCCGCTGCTCCCGCAGTCATGACCCGTCCGCCCGCTCGCGAACCCGTCTACGATCCGTTCCGCCTCTAAGAACGGCGCCACTCCAATTCACCGGAGTTTCCCTCTCCCCTCAAGCCCATCGACTTCGTCTTTGGGCTTTTCTTGTCCGTTGACGACCAACGCCTTACCGATTGCGTCTACGATGCCACGCTGTACTGGCACCTGATCTCGGAACTGGCGCGGCGTTTGGGCGAAACGGTTTTCCAGCGCCACGAACGTAGCGACGCCGAGATCAACCGGTTGTCGAACGCCGATCTGCGCAACCGTAACGCGCAGGCATGGAACAACACCAGCCGTTTCGATTATCCCGTGGAGTCGGCCTTGTTCTTCCGTGAGCTGGCCAACGGTTCTCCCGTGGGTTATGCGCTGGATATCTCCATCGATGCCACACCGGATGCCGCCGACCCATTTGAGCGCGACCAGAATCTTTGAAGTGCGCCGGCCGGGTTTTGAGCAGAATAACTGAGGGTCTGGAAGTGGATCGCCCTCAAGGAACTTGACGAGCAAGCTCCCCGAGGGCGAGTCTCTGGTTTGCGAAGACACGGAGACCCCACCATTATGTGCCAAGCCGTTCTGCAAGATCCAGCGTTTTTCGGATTCCTGTTGCACATCGATCAGGACCACGCGGCCAGCGTGCGGGCGCTGGGCTGCGCCTTCTGCAACGGTCCCCTGCATGTGGGTGACTTTGCGCGCAAACCGCGGGGCGGTCCGGGTAGTGCGCTGGTGGACATCATCCGCATCAGCTTTTGTTGCGGCCACTGCCGCCTGCGTTGTACACCGGCTTCGGTCCGGTTCCTGGGGCGGCGCGTGTACTGGGGGGCGGTGGTGCTGCTGGCCACAGCGCTGTGCTCCGGCCTGAATCTGCGGCGCGGCCAGCAACTCACTGAGCAATTGGGCGTTCCGACCCTCACCCTGCTGCGCTGGCGACAATGGTGGCTGAGCGGATTTACGGGCACCGCGGTGTGGCAGGAACTGCGCGGCCGGCTGCTCCCGCCCTTGGCGGCAACCGATCTGCCGGCCGGCTTGCTGCAGCGCGTCGTGGCGGCCGACGCACCCGCGGCGATGGCGATGATTCTGCGCTGGCTTGCGCCGCTGAGCACGTTCACTGAGGGCCGGCAGGTGCGGCACCAACTCACGCAGAAGATGGCGCTAGCCAGGGTGGTGGGCGCCGTTTAGTCTGCCGTACCGCGGGCGTCATGCCCGAGCGTACGGAGATTATTCCCACCATGTCCACTACCGAAGATCCCAGTGCCCGGGATCGCTGGGCTCGGCTGCGCCTGTTGGTCATCGGCCAGTTGCTGGCCGCGCCCCCGCCACGGGGCGAACTCCAGCAGCGCCTGACCGAACTCAGCAGCCAGACCTGGCGCCACCCGCTCCACGGTGGCGACATTCGCTTCGGGGTGTCCACGCTCGAGCGCTGGCTGGCCCTGGCCCGGCGCAGTCCCGATCCGGCCACGCTGTTGGCGACCGTGCCGCGGGCCGACGCTGGTCAGCCGCGCGCGATCGGCGCCGAACTGGCAGCGGCGATCAAGGCGCAGTATGCCGCCCATCCGAAGTGGCACATTCAGCTGCATTACGACAATCTGCAGCAGTTGGCGCTGGCCGCCGGCACGGTGCCGTCCTACGCCACGGTGCTGCGCTACTTCCGAGCCGAAGGCTTGTGGCGGCAGCGCGAACCGGTGTCCGGTGCGCAGCGCGCCGCCGTGCCCGACGGCACCCGCGAAGTACGCAGCTTCGAGGCCACGCATGTGGGCGCGCTGTTCCATCTCGATGGCCATCAGGGCTCGCTCAAGGTGCTCAACCGCGACGGCGCATGGATCACCCCGATTGCGCTGTGCGTGATCGATGACTGTTCGCGCCTGATCTGCCATCTGCAGTGGTACGCCCACGAGAACACCGAGTGCCTGGTGCACTGTGTGGCGCAGGCCCTGCAGCGCCGGGGGCTGTGCCGGACGGTTTACAGCGACAACGGTGCGGCCATGATCGCCGGCGAATTCACCGCCGGCCTGCACCATCTGGGCATCCTGGCGTTAACTACTAGGCCGCGCTCGGCGTGGATGAACGGTAAGCAGGAAACGCTGTGGAAGCGCGTCGAAGACAGGCTGCTGGCGATGCTCGATGCGGTTCCCAACCTGACCCTCCAGCAGCTCAACGACGCCTCGCATGCGTGGGTCGAGCACGAGTACCATGCGTCCCCACACCGCGAGTTGCGCGGGGCCACCCCGCTGCAAACCTTCCTCGCCGGACCGAGTGTGCTGCGCGACTGCCCGGATGCCGCCACCTTGCGCCGGCACTTCCGCATCGAGGTCACGCGCACCCAGCGCCGCAGCGACGGCACACTCAGCCTGGACGGCGTGCGCTTCGAGGTGCCGCAGGTCTTCGCCCACCTGCGCCAACTCACCGTGCGCTACGCCCGCTGGGATCGCAGCCAGGCCGATCTCGTCGATCCACGCACCGGCGTCATCCTGGCCACCATTTACCCGCTGGACAAGGCCCGCCACGCCGATGGCCGGCGCCGCGCGATCAAACCGACCGGACTGTCGTCGCGGCCACTGGCCAGACCCCAGGGTACTGGCGCGGGTGATCCGCAGCCGCCGCTCCTGCGGCACCTGCTGGCGCAGTTCGCCGCCACCGGGTTGCCGCCAGCCTACCTCGAACTCGACGATTCCTCAGCCGACCCGGAGCCCAGCACATGAACCGCATCTTGTTGACCCAGTATGGCCTGAAGTGGAACCCCTTCAGCACCGAGTTGCCCAGCGAGGCCCTGTATCTGTCGCCGAAGATCAACGACTTCTTCTGGCGCATCGAGAACGTCCATGTGAAGGAAGGCGGCTTCGCCCTGATCCAGGGTGATCCCGGCACCGGCAAGAGCGTGGTCCTGCGCGCGCTCGCCGAGCGGCTCGAACGGCAGGCCGATCTCACCGTCGGCGTCCTCAATCACCCGCAGAGCAATCTGGGCGACTTCTACCGCGAACTCGCCGAAGTCTTCGGCGTCTCGCTCAAACCCAGCAACCGCTGGGGTGGCTTCAAGACCTTGCGCGAACGGTGGGTTGGTCACCTTGAAGCCACCCGCGTGCGCTGTTGCCTGCTCATCGATGAGGCGCAGGAGATGAGTCCCAAGACCTTGCTCGAATTGCGCCTGCTGGCCTCGGCCCGCTTCGACTCCAAGCCGCTGCTCGCAGTGGTGCTCGCCGGCGACGGCAGACTCAACGATGCGCTCGCGCGCGACGAGTTGCTGCCGCTGGGCACGCGCATCCGCGTCAGGCTGCCGCTCGACTATGCCTCCCGCGACGAACTGGCAGCGTGCCTGGATCACCTGCTCGCCACCGCCGGGGCACCAACGCTGCTGAGCACAACCCTCAAACATACCCTGTGCGAGCGCGCCGGCGGCAACTACCGGGTGATGACCAACATGGCGGCGCAGCTGTTGGCGGTGGCCGCGCAGCGCGCATTGCCGACCCTCGACGACAAGCTCTATCTGGAGGTGTTCGCCCCGCCAGGGTCCAGCGCCACTGCAGCGCGCCGCGGTGCCCGCGCCCGCTGAGAGAGGGGATACCGCCATGACCACGAAACACCGGACCATGTCCCCACGCCGCGTCAGGCGGCAAACCATCACGCTGGAGATCGAACTGCCGCCGCTCTCCGACGAAGCGGCAGCGGCAATGGC
The DNA here is from genome assembly GCA_003153335.1 of Betaproteobacteria bacterium. Classification (GTDB taxonomy): domain Bacteria; phylum Pseudomonadota; class Gammaproteobacteria; order Burkholderiales; family Casimicrobiaceae; genus PALSA-1005. Next base: position 5,236 of record PLYG01000579.1, read on the forward strand.
CAGCGTGCTGGTGCAGCTGTATCACCGCTTCGAAGCCACCTACTATGCCCAGATCCTCAACCATCACGCCGAACAGGCATTTGCTGGCGCGCGAAGCAACCCCGGCACGGACGAACCAGGCACCGGCGACGAGCCGTTCTGAGGCTGGCGGACCCTCACATAATTTGCAAATCAGCCTGCCCCGACAGCGCTGTGCAAACCGGGCACAGCGTCAAACCAGCATGGCCGGCCGACCATCAGTTAGCGTGCAAATCAAACCATCAAACATCTTGATCGCGCTCACCATTTGCGCGTCGCTTGCGTGAAATTGCGCATTTCCGTGGTGTCGCAACGGACGGCCGCTGGACTCCAGCCATGATGGCGTACACACATTGATGCACTGAAGTCCACCTTTCGCACCGCGTTTCCTCTTTCACCCCAAGTCTTCGTTCCTCCGGATCGAAGTTTTTTTTCATGCCGGCGGCGGCGCCCGTGCGGCTCCGGCTTTAGCAGTACACGCGTTCCCGGTAGACCGGGTCGCCTCCATCAATTTCAACCTGGAAGTACGTAGGCGAGATACGATGCGTCGCCTCCTGGAGAATGGCGGTTAGCTGGCGCATTGCGCTCCTTTACGCGGCGAATAGTTTGTTGGCCTCGGGCGCCGCCCGGCATGGCCGATGCAGCGAAAATGACAGTTATCAAGCACAACATGATCTAACCTAGGGGGAAGCTCGGTTAGTGCTTCCCGCTACCGACGAAGGCGAGCACCCAGCGAAACCAGTTCTTTGTGGGAGCAGCGCAGACCCCGTCCAACATGGGCTGGCCATTCGTGCCCGGGGCAACGACTTCTGGGGGCGAGTGTAATGTTTCGGACTGGGACTCGTTGTTTACGTCATGGACAATTACCTGCGTCATTTGCATAGTGCGGCGACTGCAATCGTAAGTCGCCAGCATCAGATACCTAGTTACTGGGTTGTCGTGCATCACCCCCGCGCCCATGTTGCGCGGTGGGGAAAATGCAAGCCTCATCCACGCGGTGCGTTGCGACCCATCTACCGTGAGTGATGATGAATCAAAGGCCAGCGGCGCACCGCCCTCAGCAGTACCAATGCCAACCCAATTCGGTTCTCCGTGTTGTTGCTTTTCTTTTTCGTTGTATTGGTAGAGGTTGGTGATACCGCCGCCTAAAGCGAGCACACCAATGACGACGGCGGCCTTATCAGACCATGTCATGAGCGCTCCCTTTCTGGCGCTGGTTTGTCTGGAAATGAGCCATACTTCGAGGATGATTAACGATGCAAATGCCGCCTACTCCCGCGGCGACTACGCCACTGCGTTGCGGCTGTTTCTGCTGCTTGCCAATGGTGGTGACAGCACCGCCCAGTATACCCTGGGCGTCATGTACTACAACGGTCGAGGCGTGGCACAGGACTATGCCGAAGCAGCCAGGTGGTATCGTCGTTCCGCCGACCAGGGCGTTGCCGCTGCTCAGTACAACCTCGGCACGATGTACCACCTTTCACAGGACCACGATGCGGCTGCGAAGTGGTTCCGCAAATCAGCTAACCAGGGCTATGCCCTCGCCCAGCACAACCTCGGCGCCATGTACAACTACGGCCAAGGCGTACCGCAGGACTACGCCGAAGCAGTCAGGTGGTATCGCAAGGCGGCCGAACAAGGCGTTCATCACGCCCAGAACAATCTCGGTGCTATGTACGCTGAGGGCGAAGGCGTGTCCCAAGACTACGCCGAAGCGCACAGGTGGTTTCGCAAAGCAGCAGACCAAGGTGCGGCCGATGCCCAATACAACCTTGGTGACATGTACATGAGCGGCAAGGGTGTGCTACAGCACTACGCCGAAGCGCACAAGTGGTTTCAGAAATCAGCTAACCAGGGCTATGCCCTCGCTCAAAACAATTTGGGTGCCATGTACTATTTCGGCGTAGGAGTGCCCCAGGACTTCGTGGAGGCACACAAATGGTCGAACCTCGCAGCATCACGTTTTCCGGCTTCGCAGATAGAGCAGCGAAACAAGGCAACCAAGATGCGCGACGAGGTGGCAAGGAAGATGACGCCCGCACAGATCATCGAGGCGCAGAAACGGGCGCGCGATTGGCAGCCTAAGTAAAGCGACTGTCTGACTCCGTGGATTGCCGAATTGGCCCGCGGACGCCGGAGAATTATTGTGCCGTAGGGGCTAGGTCGTATCGTTCGTGTAAACCGTCACTTTCCAAAGACTGCGGCGAGGATCCATACAGCAACAATTCCGGCGATCAGAAAGCCCGCCAGAGGAAGTATTACTGGCAATAGCGCCAAAACAACCCAACCAATCGCGATTAATACCGCGATACCCAGAAGTGTTTGCATACCCCTCCTCGACGAACCATAACCACGCCAAGTCTGGCGAATCCATTGCCTGCCGTGTCTTTTCGCATCAATATATTACATTGATTCCAGACGAGCATGGCTCGGGCCATCCGCAGTGCAGCGTACTTTGCACAACGTTTAATCAGATTAGGTTTGCAGTCAATTTGTCCGGCGCTCACCGGGGCTAGGAACGATCCAATGCTTGCAACTACCCACTTTCGATCAAGTAAACAGCTCTGCCAATTGCTCACGGTGGCAACGTCGGATGAGCGACTCGCAATAACGCGAATTGTTAATCCAAAGGCAGCAATTCCGCTGGAGGCAACGCCGTTAGGCGAAGCGATATGTTCTGCTGGAGGTCATTCTTTTGGAAATTGGTCACGCGGGATGGGGATTGGATATTTGGAGCTTGTGAGCGACACGGCTGAAGACCTGAAGGTCACGCCGCTACCGATGTATGAGGAGAAGGTTCGGTGGGATGCGCCGCGGTTTGCAGGCACAGCGCCAGCAGATGCGGACGTGCGGGTGAAGAAATGGGTCGAAGATCTGGAGCAAAAGGTTTTGATCAAAGCCCTGCAAGTAAGCTATGAGGGAATGAATCCGCAGCAGCGCGCAGCGTTCGATGCACACTTGAATAGCGTTGCACAACGGTTTGGGGGAAAGTGGAATGGCCGATTGGCCGGCACTGCAGGAATCATGGCAGTAGGCAGCATGGGAGGGTTCGCTACGTACACCCTGCTGACAACCGCAATGCATGCAGTAACGTTCGGTGCCTTGTCATTCGGGGCTTACACTGCCGCGGCATCGCTACTCCATCTTGTGCTGGGGCCAGTGGGATGGACCGCCCTTGGTGGATTGGCGATTCTGAAACTTGGCGCACCGAAGACAGCCGAACTTGTTCCGATTGTGTGCAATGTTGCGATCGTCCGGCAACGACTGCAGTATGAGAACGCTGGTCGGGGTCGTCGCTAGCCGCGATAGACGCGCACGTCGAGCGAGTCAGCGGTCAACGGCACAGGAGCCGTTCATCAACCGGAGATCTGGAGCCTTCGATGAGTCAAGCCAAGAAGCTTCAAATACAATCCGACGCCAATTTGCATGAGGCTACCGGATGTATCATCTCGGCTGATCGGGGTCGTCCGGCCAGCAACGGGGAGAAAGAGCGTTGGGATGCCAGTGGGATCTATTCCCCATGACCGATCAGGTTGGTGCAGCACGAGGTAAGAAGCAAGAGAGAGTTGTAGTCACGCATCGAAGCGAGGAAATCAGAATCGTGCCGCCCCAACAAACTGACTGGGATCTGCAACCCGTCGCACACGTGATGCGCGCGGCAAAGCCGGGACCGTTCTCCAAAGGTGACCTTGAAGCGCAGTTTGCGCTTGGGAATCGATTTGAATGCGGCCACAACACGACGCAGGACTACGTGGAGGCAGCTAAGTGGTATTCCCTTGCAGCGAAGCGTGGTCATCTCGGGGCAACATTGCGGCTCGCGGCAATGGCTGAGCTAGGCTTGGGCGGGCCTATTGATCGCGACAAAGCGTGGAATCATTTGTTGTTTGCGGTCAAGTCAGGCTCACCCGATGCAGTCTTTCAGATTGGCGAGTTCATCCTTAGGAATCCGAAGACTGGGAATTCACCCTTGGTTTACTTTGAGAGAGCTGCCGAGCAGGGGCATGTTGAGGCCTCTCTACGATGTGCGCGGATCTATATGTTTGGGAGTGACGGCATAGCTTCGGATCGTAAGAAAGCCCTCCAATATCTGGAGAAAGCAATCGTAGCCGGATCCCAACAAGCTGTCGAAGATGCGGAGCTTTGGAAAGAGCTATTAGAAGATGCAACTTTGGCGGATATGGGACACATCGCTGATTTACGGTCAAGAGTATTGAATGGTGACGGTGCAGCGGTGGGCGAATTGGGCTACCGCTACTACACGAGGCGTGGCCTGCAATGGAACCGAGTACATGGCCTTGAACTCCTGAAGCTGGGTGTGGCGCGCGGCGACGTTTCGAGCGGTTGCCTGCTCGCACTCGTGTACGGGGAAGAACGGCATTCTGACTATGATCCCGAAGAAAGCCACCGTTGGTGGATCTGGGCAGCTGAAAGGGGAGATGGATTTGCTCAGTCTTTCTTGCGTACTTTCATCAAAGGAAGAATTCCAGCGCAAACACTGCGCGAGACGAGACAGTATTGGGGATATCGTGCGGCAGTCACCGGACCGTCGAAATTGTCGTCGCTTCGCATTCTTCATCCAGATTGGTATGCAACCTTTGAGCGACACGTAGAGTACCTCCGAAAATCCTTGCCCATTCCAAAAGGATTTGGTACCGAAATGCCGCATGGTTTTGCAAAGGGTATGGAATGGCTTGCTAAAGAGGCAACTCGGGGCAGTCTACTTGCTACCACTTTGTATGGGCACATACGAAACGCAGCGTGCGAGGACGGTAGCTGGAGCAGCGACGCGCATTGGCGGGAGGCAGAAAAGTGGCTTCGAAATGCCGCCGAGGCCGGTGAGGTGCATGCGCAGACCACGCTGGGTTGGAACTATGAACAAGGATTTGGTTTTTCGGTTGACTACGAAAGAGCGATATTTTGGAACCGGCAAGCTGCTGCACAAGGATTTGCAGAAGCTCAGAACAATCTGGGCTGGCTTTTTCTAAGCGGCCGTGGCGTAGAGCGCAATATCGAACAGGCAGTTCACTGGTTGACTTTGGCGGTCAAGCAGGGCCACAAGGAAGCGGCAGAACGACTGCTGGAGGTTAGGGCTCTTCAGAAAGGAATGGGAATCGACGTCGATGAAGGTGGACAGGCGACCGAGCCTTTGGTCGTCGTCCGTGGTTTCCGACCTCAACAGCGAATCAAAGCTGCGCCAAGTGCCCACCGGGATGAGCTACCTAAAGGAAATAGAACTTCCGAGGATGGAATGAGTGGCGAAACAGACGCCAACCCCCGAGTTAATGGGCCGGGAGCAAAAAAGCTTCCAGGCAGGATAGAAAGGATTCTGACGGAACTCGATTCTTTAGTCGGACTATCGGCAGTAAAGCTCGAAGTGCGAAGACAGGCCGCCATGATTGAGGCGCAGCGACTACGCAGTGAGCATGGGCTAAAGGCGAGTCTTGGCCACTCCAAACACCTTGTATTTACCGGCAATCCAGGGACTGGGAAAACATCTGTCGCTCGCATTGTAGCCAAGCTATACCACGAACTCGGGATCCTACCTGCCGACAGGGTATTAGAGGTCGATCGAGCAGACCTCGTCGCCGAGTACATCGGCCAGACAGCGCCGAAGACAAGGGCCATCTTGGAGTCGGCACTCGACGGTATCCTTTTTATTGATGAGGCATACACCCTCGCAAAGAAGGGCGGTCAAGATTTTGGACGGGAAGCGATCGACACGATCCTCAAGTTCATGGAGGATCACCGGGACAGAATCGTAGTCGTGGTAGCGGGATACGAGGCTGAAATGGATGAATTCGTAAAGTCCAATCCAGGTCTTGAATCACGATTCGCAACCCGGATTCACTTTGATGACTACTCTCCAGATGAGCTGCTGCAAATTGCCGACATTGTTACCAAGGGCGAGGACTATTCCATAGCAGCCGATGCTAGGGACCGAGTTTCTGACTTCCTGTCCCAATACGGTGAGGCCAGGCCTCTAAATTTTTCCAACGGTCGGTTCGTGCGCAATCTTGTTGAGAAGGCGATCGCATTTCATGCTGTTCGAGTCGTATCTGCCGGCGGCCGACCCTCGGTCGAGACACTGCGGACTCTGAGCATTGACGATTTGTCGAAGGCAATTTCCGCAACAAATGGAATATGAGACCAGTTCTGACTGAGGCGGAGCAGGAGCTCATTGCTGGCCTGCCTGGACCACCTGCAATGGTGATTGATCTCTATCCGGAAAATCGAGACCGGTTTGGCGTTGTGGTAGTCAGGGCCATTTTGGGTGGATAGATTCAAAAGTGAACGGGAAGGGTGGACTGTGTCTTGGCCCTGCCGAGATAGTTAGCGACGGAATAATAGTGCTGCATTGATTCGAGCCAACCCTGCTGCCACCAGTGGCCGCGGCACTGGCATGGTCGGCTACAACGTCCAAACGGCGGTCGATGTCAAACACCACCTNNGATGTCGTCAACGTCGGTAGCGACCGTGCGCAGCTCTCCAGCATGGCCTTCAAAGCCAGCGAGGCGATTGGTGACGACGGGTTGGAGGTGATCGCCGATCGCGGCTACTTCAAGGGGCAGGAAATATTGGCCTGCGAGCAGGCCGGCATCAAGAGCTATGTGCCGAAGCCAATGACCTCCAACAGCGGCACAAGGGCGGTACCCAGAACGACGATAGCATGTGAATCGTCCCTACTGGCCTCCGGCCGCAGCAGCCCCTGCGCCAGCGCGAACCCGCGCGCCAGCGATGCTGGCACGAAGTCCGCTATTTGCTGGCACAGCGACTGCTCTTTGCGGCCCTCGGCAAAAGCGGACCTATCTCGTTGCGCCGGGTGATACCCGCGCGCCCGCTGGGCGCTCTACCTGCCAACCTTGCGAGAGGCGAGCTATCCCCCAAGCTGAAGCGAGGGGGAAGCAGCTCGACTCAAAGCGGCAAGGTCAGCAAAGGCAAAGCTCACCCATTCAGCGCATCACCCCACCGCACCGTCGAGTTAAGGGGGTCGCGCCCGATCTAAAGCGGCAAGTTAAAGCGAGGAAATATTATGAACAAGGTGAGCATTCCAATCCATACCTACGACGTATTCGTGTTCGCGTTGGTGAAGGTCAAGGTCTGTCGAGTCGGGGCGGCAACACCGGAGGACGCTATTGCGCAGGCCAAGGCGGTAGTGCCGGAACGGGGGGCCGAGCTTTTCCGCGAAGAGTTCACGCCGACCGGCGCTGGGTCCGAGATCGAGTACGTTGAGGGCGCTGAGGAGAACGCTTACTTTCTCGCCGACCAACTGGCCAACGACGGGGAAACCGTGCGCAGCGACTGGTTCTCCGGCGCGATGACGCTTGACGGCGCGCCGTCCGCCTACCCGGAAGCGGTGCTGCCCGTTACCGCCGCACCAACGACACAGTTGGTGAGTCCCAAACAGCCCATGCGTCTGCTGAAGCGCGACAGCGGAAGCGCCACGGGCAAGTACAGTTCGTAACATGCGCCGATTGTGCGAAAACATGGCTTTCTAGCTCTTGCAGTGGTACGCAATGCGTACTATAATAGAGGCATCAACAGCACCACCACTTATCACCTAAACAAGGACGGAGAATCAAATGGACGAATCCATCGAGTTGTACTGCGGCACAAACGGAAGCGACAAGGTATATTTCGCGCAACTTATGCAAGTACCCGGTAGCGGCTGGCTCGTCAAAGCCCAGTACGGCCCGCGCAATGGCACGCTCAACAACGCGGACAAGACGCCTACGCCGGTCGAGTATGCCAAGGCCAAGAAAATCTACGACAAACTGGTCGCGGAGAAGACCGGCAAAGGGTACGAAGTCACCGGCGGCGTCAGCAACCCGGCAGCGGCAGCCCGTAGCCCGATCACCTCGGTGAGCAAGGCCCGCAACGTGGTGGTGGCGGCCCCGCAACTGCTCAACGAGATTGATGAGCAGGAGATGGCGGCGAAGCTCGATGATCCGCTGTACTGCGCACAGGAGAAGTTCAATGGCGAGCGCGCGGGCTTGATCAGCTCTTTCACTGGCGCTGTCTCCGGTAGCAACAAGCGTGGTCAACCGCGCACGCTGCCACTGGTCGTGGTCGAAGGCATTGAAGCGCTGTGCATGAGCGCCCGGTTCGACGGCGAAATGATCGGCGACGCCTACTACATCTTCGACCTGCTCGATCTGGGCGTGGGCAGCTTGGAGGCGATGTCGTACGAATACCGGCTGGCCGAGTTGAACCGGATTCGCTGTGGCCTCGATGCCACGGTATTCCCGGTGGTCTACACCGCGTTTACCGCTGACGAAAAAAATGCGCTGGTGGCTGAACTGCGCGCCCGCAACGCCGAGGGTGTTGTGTTCAAGAAGATCAGCGAGCCGCACACGCCGGGGCGTCCGAGCAGCGGTGGCGACTGGCTGAAGTGCAAGTTTTGGGCGACTGCGACGGTGCAGGTTGCGAGTCTGAATGCCAAGCGCTCGGTCGCCATGCAGATGTATGACGCGCAGGGCAATGCGGTGCCCGTGGGCAACGTGACGGTGAAGCCGAAGCAGGCGATCCCGGCGGTCGGCGATTTCATCGAAGTCACCTATCTGTACGCGCACGGCAACGGCGGCAGTCTGGTCCAGCCCGAGTTCATGTTTGCGCGTACCGATGTGGATGTCGAAGACGCGAACATCAAGCAACTGAAGTACAGGCCCGGCACCGATGCCGCACGCCCGGTGCTGAAGATGGCGGCGTAATCCGCCCACGACTGGCCACAAATCCCGAACAACTGATCATCGAACCGACTGGACAAGATATGGCGATGCTCGAATTCATCACTTCACCCGAGTCTCCACTGGGAAGTGGCGCGCGACACATCGCGTTCGCCACCGTGGCCATGCTGGAAGCGGCCAACCCCTCGCTGACCGACCTCGCCGCTGACATCGCACACGCCACCTTGGGCCAATTGCAGGCGGCCGACGAGATAGGTGGGTGCGACTCCCCGCAGGAATACATAGCGTTGATGGACCACCTGCTGACCGAGATCGCTACGCGGCGCGCGGCGGCACAGGCAACCATCGACGGTGACGCCGGGTTTCCGGTGCTGACCACCGAACAGCGGGCCAAATTCGTCGAGGGGCTGATCGACAACTGGATGGATACCGTCGGTCAAGAGATCACCAACGAAACCCCGCTCTACACTGATGCGGTGGCGCGCGAGGGCTTCATCGGGTTTGGCAAAATGACCGACGCCCAACTGATACGCGAGGCGGGCGAGGCGGAGATGGAACACCTGTTTCCGCCGGAGTGGCTGGCCGATCCGAAAAGCGAAGTCGCAGCGCACGCATAGGCGGGCAGCAACGACAGAGAGCAGGACACCGGGCATCGCGCGGTAGCAGCACACCCGGCGTCGCCGGGCCACGGCAGTCCGTCTGCCGCGTTACAGCAGCACGAAGCAGAAGGAACACCATGAACACTACCAACACCATCCCCAGCCTCAACTGGGTATTCCGGCCCAACGTGACCGGTGATTCCGGACGAACGTGACCGACCGTTCCGGCGCATCGTGACCGGTCATTCCGGTTGATCGTGACCAATTTCGGGGTGTCTCCGGAATCAGCGGTCACGATGCCGGAATCTTCGGTCACGATGCCGGAACGGTGTTGTATAGCAGAGTAGTGGTGTTACGCATGGAACGAACCAAGCGGGTAGGCTTCCAGCCTTTTTGTCTGGAGATGGCATGCCTGCGCCAAGGATCACTATGCGTAATATCAAAGACGTTTTACGGCTCAAGCTCGACGCCAAGCTATCCCATGAGCAAATCGCGGCAGCCCTCGGTATTTCCAAGGGTGTCGTCACCAAGTATGTTGGACTGGCCGCGGCGGCGGGGCTGGACTGGCCGACCGTGCAGGCCAGCGACGAGGTCACGCTGGAGCGGCGGCTGTTGATCGCACCGGAGCGCCCACGCGCCCATGTGCAGCCCGACTTCGGGCGCCTTCATCAGGAACTGCGCCGCAAGGGCATGACGCTGCTCTTGCTGTGGGAGGAGCACCAGGCCGAGCACGCGGATAGCCAGACCTACAGCTATTCACAGTTCTGCGACAACTACCGACGCTTCGCCAAACAGCTCAAACGCTCGATGCGGCAGGTGCACCGCGCCGGCGAGAAACTGTTCATCGATTATGCCGGCCCCACCGTGGCCCTGACCGACGGTGGGCGGGCACACATCTATGTCTCGGCCATGGGAGCTTCAAGTTATACCTTCGCGTGGGCGACGCCGAGGGAGACGATGGTCGACTGGATCGAATCGACGGTGCGAGCGCTGCACTTCTATGGCGGGGTCACCCAGCTCATCGTCCCCGATAATCCGCGGGCCCTGATCGCCGACCCCGATCGCTACGAGCCGCGCAGCAATGACACCGTGCGCGACTTCGCCCGCCACTACGGCACCTCGGTGCTCCCGGCACGTCCGTATGCACCACAGGATAAAGCCAAGGCGGAGTCGGCCGTGCAGGTGGTCGAACGCTGGATC
>PLYG01000579.1:15803-16371 GCA_003153335.1 Betaproteobacteria bacterium
CGCGGCTCACCACCCTGGTGGTCGAGCTCCTGCATCGCGGCCAGCGCGTCGCCAGCCATGCCCAGTCCAGCCGGCGCGGGCACTTCACCACCGTGGCCGAGCACATGCCGGCGGCGCACCGCGCGCATGCCGAGTGGACGCCGCAGCGCTTGCTGCACTGGGGCCAGAGCATCGGCGTGGCCACGGCGGCGGTGGTGCTGCGCCTGCTCGAAGCGCAACAGCATCCCGAGCATGGCTACCGTGCTTGCCTGGGCCTGCTGGCGCTGGCCAAGCGCTACAGCAAGCCGCGGCTGGAAGCCGCCTGCGGGCTGGCCCTACAACTGGGCGCCTGCAGGTACCGGCATGTGCGCGACATCCTCGTCAACAACCGCGACCAGACCCCGCCAGCTGCTGCCGGTGACTGGGTCAGTCCCGACCACGCCCATGTGCGCGGTCCCAGCTACTACCACTAAGGAATTCCGACCATGATGCTGCACAACACCCTCGCACAACTGCGCACCCTGAAACTCGACGGCCTGGCCACGGTTCTCGAAGAACAACTGGCGCAGGCCGGCATGACTGCGCTGAG
>PLYG01000101.1:0-3285 GCA_003153335.1 Betaproteobacteria bacterium
ATGCTCGACATGGGCTTTATCGACGACGTGGCCGAAATCGGCCGCTCGCTGCCCAAGACGCGCCAGACCCTGCTCCTCTCGGCAACGTTCGAAGGCGAGATCACCAAGCTGGCCGAAACCATCCTGCGCGAACCGCGGCGGGTGGCCATCGCCGGCGCGCAGACCAAGCACGAGAACATCGAGCAACGTTTGCTCTACACCGACGACATGGGTCACAAGAATCGCCTGCTCGATCATCTGCTGCGCACTACCGAAGTCAAACAGGCGCTGGTGTTCACTTCGACCAAGGCCAATGCCGATGACCTGGCCGACCGCCTGGCCATCGAAGGTTTCGAAGCCGCGGCGCTGCATGGCGACATGAATCAGCGCGAACGCACCCGCACCTTGACCGGCATGCGCCAGGGCCGGATTCGTGTCTTGGTCGCCACTGACGTCGCCGCGCGCGGCTTGGACGTGCAGGGCATCACGCACGTGTTCAATTACGACCTGCCGCGCCAGGCTGAAGATTACGTGCACCGCATCGGCCGCACCGGCCGCGCCGGACGCTCGGGCATTGCGATCAGTTTCGCGGGCGGACGTGACACGGGCCAGGTCAAGCAGATCGAGCGCTATACGGCGCAGCCGATTCCGGTTCACACCGTGGCCGGGCTGGAGCCGCGTTACCCGGCATCTTCGCAACGCAAGCCGGGTCCGCGCTCGTCGAATTCCCGTGGCAACGGAAGCAACAGCAGCCGCAGCGATACGCGCCCGCCGGCGCGCCGCGAACACGGCGTCAATGGCAACACCACCCGCACGGACAGCCGCCAGCCCTGGGGCAAGAAGCAGGAGTGGTCGAACCAGCCGCCGAGCCAGCGTCGCGTCGAAGCCGATCCGTATGACAGGCAAGGCGACCGCTTTCGCGCCGAGTTGCGCACGCAGGCTGAACGCAGTCCGTTCGCGGGCAAAGGCAACCGCAAGAGCGGCCCCAAGCCGTTCAACCGCGAACAACCGTATACCCAGGTGGATGATCACCGCGGCAATGGCGCGGCACCCGCGATCCGGCGCGTGCCGCTAGTAAGGGTGCTGGCCAAGAAAACGCGCGAAGAATAAGCCCGTTGATCAATACGAGATTCGCCAAAGCGAATTACGCCCGTACCACGCCGGTTCGCAGCGCCTTCAGCGCTGCAAACAGGCGTATAATTTTCGCGCCGATGACAAACCGGTCGTCATCAGCGCACTTCAAAATCAAAACCCATCATTACGCAGCCTGGACCGGACCCTCGAAAAGGGAGGCCGTGTTTGGAGCATGCAATGACTGAAGCAGCAACCCCCGCATTTGCGGATCTGGGGCTGCGCGAAGAAATCCTTCGCGCCGTCGCCGAAAAAGGATACGTTACTCCCACTCCCATCCAGGCCAAGGCGATCCCCGCGATCCTTGCCGGCAAGGACATCATGGGCGGCGCCCAGACGGGCACCGGCAAGACTGCAGGATTCACCCTCCCCATCTTGCAACTGCTGGCGCATCACGCCAGTTCCAGCCCGAGTCCCGCGCGCCATCCGGTGCGGGCATTGATCCTAACGCCCACGCGCGAACTCGCGATCCAGGTCTCCGAATCGGTGGCGGCGTACGGCAAGTTCGCCGGGCTGCGCTCGACGGTCGTGTTCGGCGGCGTGAACATCAACACCCAGATCGCCATTGTGCGGGGCGGCGTTGAAATCCTGATCGCCACGCCGGGCCGGCTGCTCGACCACATCGAGCAGAAGACGGTCAACCTGGGCCACGTCGAGATCTTCGTCCTCGACGAAGCGGACCGGATGCTGGACATGGGCTTCATTCCGGACATCAAGCGCATCATGGCGCTGTTGCCCAAGAAGCGGCAGAACCTGCTGTTCTCCGCGACGTTCTCGGATGAGATCAAGAAGCTCGCCGATCAGTTGCTCAACAAGCCGGAGTTGATCGAGGTCGCGCGCCGCAATGCGCCGACCGAACTGGTGACGCATGCGGTATACAAGGTGTCGCAGGACCAGAAGCGCGCGTTGTTCACGCACCTCGTCCGCTCGCGCAACGCCGCGCAGGTGCTGGTATTCATGCGCACCAAGCACGGCGCGTCGAGGCTGGCGCGGCAACTTGAAAAAGACGGACTCGACGCGACCGCGATCCATGGCGACAAGAGTCAGAGCCAGCGTATCGAAGCGCTGGAAGGATTCAAGAACAACAAGGTGCAGATCCTGGTCGCGACCGATGTCGCCGCGCGCGGACTCGACATCATCGACCTGCCGCTGGTAGTCAACTACGAGTTGCCGCACGTAGCCGAGGATTACATCCACCGGATCGGCCGCACCGGCCGCGCGGGCGCGACGGGGGAAGCGATTTCGCTGGTGTCCCCCGATGAGGAAAAGCACCTGGTCGAGATCGAAAAATTGCTCAGGCTGAAGATCGAAGTAAGCACTCTTGGCGATTTCGTGCCGTCCGCGTCCCGCCCGGAAATGCGTTCGTCGGCCCGCCCGCACCGCGCCCCGCACGCCCCGTCCGCATCGCCCAGGGACCACCCGGGACGTGAACCCAGGCGCGAACCCCGGGGCGAGTCCGGACGCGATCCGCGACGCGAGCCGCGCAGCCCCGCGCCGCGCGATGCGCATACCGAAGAGCGCCGCGGGCCGCGGAACGGCCCGCGTCCCGACGCCGATCATTTGGTGGACCGTTCAAGAGACAAGAGCCATTACGATCTGAACCCGGATCAGCTGTTGCCGCACGCGCCGTCGAGCGCGCCCCGGCAATCGGGTGCTGCGCTGGGTTCGCCCGCCGAGCGCGCCGGCAATCGCAGCCACGCCGTACCGGCACTGCTCCGGAAGCGCACGCAGCCCGCCTGAGGCAACATATACCAATCGACACTGCGCGTCAGCCGATATGCAACAACATGCAACAAACATGCAACGGCGGTTGACGCGCCGCAGCAATCAGCGTAACTTTCGTCCATCTTGTTACAGAGGGCACTGCCTTGGGAAGTTGTAGTAGTCGTCCAGAAACGGACTCCACGCTTTAGCAGAAGGCCCTCACGCATCCCTCACCCGGTTGTGATCGCTTCCCGCTAAGCGTCAAGGGAAGCGGAACGATCGGGTTGCAAGCTCCACGGCTGTCCAGCCACCGAATTTCCGCTGCAAATTGAACTTCGACCATCTGTGGTCAGGTGGTCCATTGCCCGCAACTTGCCGGGCAAAGGAGCGGGGCAGCCATGATCCAGCAAATCAAGCGCGTGACCGAGCACCCGGCCGTCAAGCACCTCGGCCCTGGCCTCATCACCGGCG
>PLYG01000101.1:3296-3597 GCA_003153335.1 Betaproteobacteria bacterium
CCGCCGACATCGCCGCGATGGGCGAAGCCACGCACCTGTTGCTCGGCGGACCGCCCCATTACTACTCGATCGGCTTCGGAGTGCTGTGCCTGGTGCTGCAGATCTTCGTGTCGTACCGGACCTACGTGCGTTACCTGAAATGGCTGACGCTGGCCCTGCTTTCCTATGTCGCCGTGGCGTTTACCATCGAGGTCCCGTGGCTGGAAGTGTTGCATCGTACATTCTGGCCGCACCTGTCGTTTGACCATGACACCATCACCATCATCGTCGCGGTGCTCGGTACCACCATCAGCCCCTACCT